>JBFYZJ010000052.1:0-3475 GCA_041309565.1 Candidatus Krumholzibacteriota bacterium | reverse complement strand
ACCGAGGGCGGAGGCGCGGGGAGCTTCACCATCGTCCTCGCCGCCGCACATGCCGCCGACGTCTCGATCGATATCGTCTCGTCGAATTCGAACGAGGGAGTCGCCGCTCCGGCGACGCTCGTATTCACGCCCGCGGACTGGGACGCGGCGCAGACGGTGACCGTGAGCGGCATCGACGATTGCCTGGCGGACGGCAACGTGTCGTACACGATTGTGATCGGCGCCGCCGCGAGCGCCGATGCCGCCTATGACGGCATGGACGCCGCCGACGTGGAGGCCCTCAACGAGGACGACGATGTCTCGGGCATCGCGGTCGCGCCGACATCGGGCCTGGCGACGACCGAAGCGGGCGGAACGGCCGAGTTCGAGGTCGTTCTCACCTCGTGTCCCACGGCCGATGTGACCGTCCCGCTGTCGAGCTCGGACGAGAACGAAGGCACGGTGTCCCCGTCGTCGCTGACCTTCACGCCGGCGAATGCGCTCGTGCCGCAGACGGCGACCGTGACCGGCGTCGATGATTGCGGCGCCGATGGCGGCGCGTCGTACACGATCATCGTCGGTCCCGCGACGAGCGCCGATGCGGCCTACGAGGGGGCGGATCCCGCCGATGTCGCTGTTGCCAACGAAGACGACGACACGGCGGCGCTCGTCGTGACCCCGACATCGCCGCTCGTCACCACGGAGAGCGGCACGACCGCGACGTTTCTCGTCGCGCTCGCGTCATGCCCGTCGGCCGACGTCGCCGTGGCCGTGACGAGCTCCGACACGAGCGAGGGAACCGTATCGTCGTCGGCGCTCACCTTCACGCCCGGGAACGCACTGTCGCCGCAGACGATCACCGTCACGGGAGTCGACGATGCCTTGAAGGACGGATCGGTCGCCTACCAGGTATCCGTCGCCGTCTCGGCGAGCACGGATCAGGACTACGCCGGCCTCGCCCCGGCGGCCTTGGATCTCACGAACTCCGATGATGACACGCCGGGGATCACGATCGCGCCGGCCTCGGGTCTCGTCACCTCCGAGCCGGGGGGCGCCGCGACGTTCATTGCGGTCCTCGAATCGGTGCCGTCGGGCGACGTCACCATCGAGTGTGCGAGCAGCAATCCCGCGGAGGGCAGCGTGTCTCCCGCATCGATCACCTTCACGCCGGGGGATGCGCTCGTTCCGCGGATCGTAACCATGCGGGGGGTCGATGATCCGCTGCCGGTTGCGGACGGCGACCAGCCCTACACGATCGTGATTTCGCCGGCAACGAGCGCCGATCCCGATTACGCGGGAATGGATCCGCCCGATGTCTCGGCGATCAACGTGGATGATGATGGTGCGGGCATCGGCGTGTTCCCCGTCTCCGGACTCACGACATCGGAGAGCGGCGGGACCGCGACATTCTCGATAGCGCTCGACACGGTGCCCGCCGCGGCGGTGACGATCGGCGTTCACAGCTCCAACACCGCCGAGGGAACGGTGGCGCCGGCGGAGGTCGCGTTCCAGCCGGATGCGACCGCGCTCGACGCGCAGACGATCACCGTCACCGGCGTCGACGATGTGCTCCAGGATCACGACGCGACGTACGCCATCGTGACGGATCCGGCCGCGAGCGGCGATGCGAGCTACGCGGGCATCGATCCGCCCGACGTGGAGGTCGTCAACCGGGACGACGATTCTCCCGGCATCGCGGTGCTCCCGAGCGAGGGGCTCACGACCACCGAGGCGGGACTCTCCGACACGCTCTCCGTCGTGCTCACCTCGGTCCCGTCGGCGGACGTCACCTTCGCGGTCAGCAGCTCGAATACGGCCGAGGGGGTCGTCTCCGTCGATTCCCTCACGTTCACGCCGGCCGACGCCTTGGCGCCGCAGTACGTCATCGTCACGGGTGTCGACGATGCAGAGGCGGACGGCAACGTCGCGTACATGATCATCCTCGGCCTGACATCGAGCGCCGACCCCTCGTACGACGCGCTCGATCCGCCCGATGTCTCCGCAACCAACTACGATGATGAAGGGGCGCCGCCGGGATCCGCGGGTTGGGAGACCTACGAGGCGAACCCGACGCTCGCGCTTTCAGCCAAGTCCGACTGGGATGGCGCGTCGGTCTCGGAGCCGATGGTCATCATGGAGGGCGAGGGCTCCTACGTCCTGTGGTACCAGGGCCGCAACAGGGTCGGACAGAAGCACAACCGGATCGGCCGCGCCGTGTCGGCCGACGGCGTCGCGTGGACGCGCTCGCCCGACACGCCCGTGCTCTCGCATTCGGGCATCGCCAACACCTTCGACGAGATCGACGTGGGATCGCCGGCGGTGATCTTCGATGGCGAGACGTACATGATGTGGTACGGCGGCCGCGGCCGCTCCAAGCCGGCGATCGGCCTGGCTACATCCAGCGACGGCGTGGTGTGGGCGAAGTGGGAAGGCAACCCGGTGCTACGGGGGGATGCGGGGAGATTCGACACCAACGGCGCCGCATCGCCGCACGTCGTTCGCACCGCCGGCGGGTACGTCATGTCGTACACCGGCACGGACGGCCTCGGCGTCACACGGATCGGCACGGCGACGTCGATCGACGGCTTCACGTGGATCAAGTCGGCCGCGAATCCCGTCCTGGCAGGCTCGCCGGGCACGTGGGATGCCAATGGCGTCAGGCAGGCGTGCATGGTCGTCGATGCGGGGACGTACCGCCTGTGGTACGCGGGGTTCAGCAACAACATGTGGAGGATCGGATACGCCGATTCCCCGGACGGCGTCATCTGGACCAAGTACGCGGGGAACCCCGTGCTTGCGCCGTCGGGGCTCGATACGTTCGACAGCAAAGGCGTGTCCTCGCCCTGCGTCCTCCTCGAAGGGACGACCTTCCGGATGTGGTACACCGGCGAAGACGCCGCCGGCGTCCTGCGCGTGGGATACGCGACGAACTGAACCCGCGGCGGAGGATCGCCGGCCTGCGCGCGGCTTGCGGCATCCGGGCGCGTTTCCTATACTTGATGGGTCCTTGGCAACGTCGGATGCGTCCGCATCCGGCGTCGCACTTTCTCGGAAAGGGAGCATTGCATGAAAACCGCAACGATACTCGGCGCAGGCTGTCTGTGGATTCTCGCGGCGCTGGTCGTTCCGCGTGCCGTCTGCACGGCCGCGCCGGAGAAGCCGATCGAGCTCACGTACTCCATCTTCTTCCCCGCCACGCACAAGAACACCGTTCTTGCGCAGGAATGGGCCAAGGAGATCGGGAAGCGGACCGACGGCAGGGTGAAGATCACCGTGTTCCCGGGCGGCACGCTCACGAAGGCGGAAGTGTGCTACGACGGCATCGAGAAGGGCATCTCCGATATCGGCATGTCGGTTCTGGGCTACACGCGCGGCAAGTTCCCGCTCACCGAGGCGCTCGACCTGCCCCTCGGCATCAAGACCGGCGCCGCCGCGACCGCCGTGGCCAACGCTTATTACCGGAAGTTCGCGCCCAAGGAGTTCGGCGGGGTCGCGA
>JBFYZJ010000051.1:0-3620 GCA_041309565.1 Candidatus Krumholzibacteriota bacterium | reverse complement strand
AGCGGGGCCGACGAGACTCGAACTCGCGACCTCCTGCGTGACAGGCAGGCGTTCTAACCAACTGAACTACGACTCCGCCGAGGGCTATTTCTGCAAATGCCGGGCCATGCGGCCCTGCATGAGACGCTCGCAAAGCAATAAACGGCCGATTCTTGGCCGCCAGTCTGACTATAAATACCAGAGAAAAGGCCCTTTGTCAACCGATTTCGGCTATCGAAGAGCCCGGCAAACGAAGTCCGCCGCGGCGTCGTAGACGCCGAAGGTGGCCGCGACGGTCCGCCCCTCGGGCACGAATTTCTTCGCGTGGGGCCAGCCTGCGATCACGACCGTCCCCGCCCCCGCGCAGAGGTTCCTCACCGCGTCCTCGGCGAGAGGCCTGCGATTGAGCAGAAACACAATCTCAAGAGGAGCCGGCGGCTGCGGAACGGGCGAATAGACCCAGCCCTGCAGATGCGCTGCCGATGGAGGCGGGACGCGGATCTCCGCCGCGCATCGATCCGTCCGTTCCTCCGCGAGCGGGCGAAGCCGCGCGTCCTCCACGATCCCGAGCGCCCTGAGCGCGCGGGCGACAAAGCTCTGCGCGGGATAGCGCTCGAACTCCCCCTTCTCGGCCCAGAATACGGCTCTCGCGCCCCGTGCCGGATCGATCGGAGGCACGGCCCCCATCGCGGCCGCTCCCGGGCCCCGACGGATCAGGACCGATGCCGCCGCGATTTCATGGAAAATGCCCGCGTCGCCCGGAAGATCAAAGTCGCGCTCCCGCGCGGCGGCCGCCTCGACGAGCCGGGAGATGCGCGCGGCGGAGGCCTCGAGGAAAAGGCCGGAGAGGGGATCTCCCGCGGCGCCCGATTCCTCACCGGCGCCCGGTTCGCCCGACGCGCCGGCGGCCTCGAGCTCGGCGACGACGGCCGCGACCGGCTTCGAGAAGAGGAGCAGGTCGCTGCCGGCGGCGAGAGAGCGGGCGCAGATTTCCCGAATCCCCGCGACCTTCACCCCTTCCATCTCGAGCGCGTCGGTCACGACGACCCCGCCGAAGCCGAGCTCGCCGCGGAGCACTCCTCCGATGATCTCGGGATCGAGAGACGCGGGCAGGGCGCGGCCGAGCGGGGCGATATGCCCCATCATGATCGATTCCGCGCCCGCGGCGATCCCGCTCGCGAACGGGGGTATGTCCCGCTCGCGCAGCTGCTCGAGCGTCGAGCCGAGCGTCGGCAGCTCCAGATGGGAATCGAGGCATGTCGGACCGTGGCCGGGGAAATGCTTGAGGCACGTGAGCACCCCCTCGCGCCTCGAAACCGCGACGGCCGTCGAGACGAGCGGCGAAACGATCTCGGTCTCCTCGCCGAAACTCCTTGTGCCGATGACGGGATTCAGCGGATCGGAGTTGACGTCGGCGACGGGACCGAGGAGCCAGTTGACGCCGCAGGCGCGCATCCGCCTCGCGTTCTCGGCGAAGAGACGCTCCACGAGCCGCTCGTCCCCCGCGCGCGCCGCCGCCGCCTGCGTCGGCGGCGCCCCGATCGCGCGGCCGAGGACGGATATGGCGCCCCCTTCGTGGTCCGCGGCGACGAGCGGCACGGTCTCCCGCGCGGCCCGGTACACGTTCCGGAGGCCCTGCGCGAGCTCCATGAGCTGCCGCGAATCGGTCACGTTGCGTTCGAAGAGACTGACGCCGGGGAAGGGATACCGGGAGAGAAGGCTCTTTTCCTCATCGGAGAGTCGCGGGCCCTCGAGCCCGACGATCATATGCGGCGCGAGCGCCTCGAGCAGTGAGCGGGGCATCGTTCACCTGTAGATGGGCTCGATGCGCGAGCCCGGATAGTAATGAGCGATGATGTCCTCGCCGGAGTACCCGAGCTCCGCCATCCGGATGGCGCCCGTCTGGCACATCCCGACGCCGTGCCCGTTCCCCCCGCCGATCATATCGACGGCCGTAACCCGGTTCCCCGAGACCGTGACCTCGATCTTGAAGAGGGTGCTCTTGAGAATAGCCTCCGACTCCGGATCGGGCTTCAGCACCCACCGCGCGCGGTCCCCGAGCACCTCGAAGCTCTCCCGGTCCGTCACGATCTCGACCCCGACCGCCCTGCCGTCGGGCGCGGTGCCGATCGTCCTGATGTCGGCGAGCCGCCCGACGCCCCGGGCGTTCGCCTTGAGCTCTTTCGGCACGGTGCGCTTGAGAATCCCCGCGAGCGAGGAGCCGCTCCAGTGCACGCGCCACCGGAAATGGCTCGAGCCTCGGCAGAGAGATTGCCCGTCGGTCCCGGGGACGGTGTCGCGAACGCCGTGGAGATAGGGATACGGCGTCTTCCACGGCCAGGCGACACGGATATCGGCAGTATGGCCGCCGCAGCACGAGCAGTAGTACGCCTTGATGGGCTCCCCGAGATGCGTGCAGACGAGCCCGCGCGTCTCGTCCACGGCCCTCGAGGCGGCCTCCTGCTCGGAGCCGGCGCCCTTGTATACCTGATCCATCACGGTCGCGTTGAGGTCGTAGATATCGGCCGATTTCTCCTCGAGCTTGCTCAGCGCGTAGGAGCGCGCGGCGATCGCCTGCGCCCGGAACGCCTGATACTGGTGCGGCTTGAGATAGCCGATCTCCGAGGGGAGCACCCCCTTGATGTAATCGTCGATGTCGAGGACGTTGATCGCGACGAGCCCTCCCTTGAACGGCCTGAAGCTCATGGCTCCCCGGTAGGGCTTTCCGGCGACGGAAACGCGCCCGTGGTCCTCGGGCTCGACGGTCACCGTCCCGGAAGAGACGAGCCGCCGTTTTCCCTCGGCGAGCACGACCTCCCCCCCCGAGAGCCTGACGGTGAAATCCCCCCCGTGTCCGACGGCCGCGAGGGGCTCCGTCCCCGCTTCCACGCCGACGGAGAACGCGGACGAGATGTGGACGCGCATCGGCTGCTTCGATTCGAGGATCATGACCCTGACGCGGGGGGACTCGGCGAGCATGACGCGCTGCGGCTCCGCTTCCGGGGAAAGCTCTTCCGCCCGGGGCGTCGCCGCGGGCCGCGTCTCGATGACGGGAATCTCCCGGGGAAGCTCGGCGCCGGGAGACGTCGTTCGGACAGCCGGAGGCTTCCCGCCGCATCCCGGCAGGGCGAGCGTGAAAAAAAAGAGCGCCGCGAACAGCCGGCGATCGAACCTGCTCATGGAGCCATCCTCGAATGTTCCCGCGCGTCGGACGGCCGCGCCCTCACGCTGCGGCGCCGCGCGCGCTCAAGCGGGAAAGAAGAACTCGCCGCACAGACACGAGCCGCCGGCCTCGGCGCGCACGCCCGTGCGTTTGATCGCCTTCAGGCTGCGGCGCCCTTTCCCCTTCGCGGCGCCGTTTCCCTCGCAGATGCTCGCGTCCTCGTGGAAGAGCGCCTCGTTCGCCAGAAGCGCCGCGGCGACGGCCTCGCGGACCTCCTCGTCGAGGCCGAACCGGTCGATCATATCCCCTACGCTGCCCTGCAGCAGGGCTTCTTCGATGGCGACGAATTTCCCGTCCCCGTTCTCCATGCCGAGCCTGAACCTGGTCGCCACGACGCGATCGGTCATCTCGCTGAAGACGGAGGGATCCCCCGGAAACGCGATATTCTCGACCTCGAGGCAGCTGAGCCCGATGAAAT
>JBFYZJ010000050.1:0-4384 GCA_041309565.1 Candidatus Krumholzibacteriota bacterium | reverse complement strand
CGATCTCAAGAAAGGGAGCGGAAGGGAGTAGCAGGCAAGCCCTGCAAGGAGCGTGCAATGACTATGGTGACCAGGAGAACAGGGTTCGTGCTCGCCGCCGGAATGGCCCTCGCTCTCGTCGCCGGCTGTGGCGGCTACAAGGCGAGACCCGTCGATATCGCGAAGGGCGAATATTACGAGGACGCCGAATACAAGAAGCTCTCGAAGAAGGATAAGGAAGCGTACTGCAGGGCCCTCGCAGCGGAGCTGCAGGCGCTCGGCGACCGGGCCAAGAAGGCGGAGGCCGAGCTCGACGCCAATAAGGAACGGATCAAAGTCCTCACGAGAGAGCTTCGCGACGCCGAGCGGGCGTATGCTTCGTACACGGCCGAAATCGACGAGCTCACGATGCAGCTCCAGTCGCTGTCCCAGCTGCCGACGAGTTGGAAGCTGCAGTACGGCGAATGTCTCTGGACGCTCGCGTCCCGCGAGGAGATCTATAAGGATCCGCTCAAATGGCCGCGCATCTGGAGAGGAAACAAGCAGCTCATCGAGGATCCCGACTGGGTGCTCGCCGGATGGGAGCTCGCGATCCCGCGCGAGTATCCTTACGCGTACCGCGTCGATAATGACGAGTGGCTCGGGAAGATCGCCGGCTACTGGGAGATCTACGGCGATTACCGGAAATGGACTCTCATCTACGAGGCGAACAAGGATAGAATCAAGGATCCGGATCTCATTTTCCCGAATCAGGAGCTCGTGATCCCGAGGCAGGATACCATTCAGTGAACGCATGCTCGCCATGAGCGTCGAGTCGTGAACTCTTGGCTTCCCCTGCGGGAAGCCAAGAGTTCTGCGTTTCGGGGGGTACGGTGAAACGGGATTTCAAGAGACGGATCGTATCGATCGCCGGCATCGATCCGATCAGACTGCTCGGCGTCGAGGATCGCACCCTGCGGCTGATCGAGGAGCATTTCGACGAACGGGTGGTCGTCCGCGGCGACGAGATCATCATCGCGGGCGCTCCGCGGACGGTCGAGCGTCTCACGCGCGTCATCGAGCAGCTGATCGAGATCGCCGGCTCCGGCCGGAACGTCGCCGAGGGGGACGTTCTCGCCGCGATCCGGGGGGGAAAGGCGCAGGGGGAGAAGCCGGGTGATATCGACGAGGCGGCGGTGTTCTATTCGCCCGTGAAGCGGCGCGGCGTCGTGCCGCGAAGCGCGCGGCAGAAAGAGTATGTCGACGCGATCCGCGGCCACGACATCGTGTTCGCGATCGGCCCCGCGGGGACCGGAAAGACCTACCTCGCCATCGCCTGCGCGTTGGCCGCGCTGAAAAACGGCGAGATCGAGCGCATATTCATATCGCGTCCCGTCGTCGAGGCGGGGGAAAATCTCGGATTCCTGCCGGGGGACATGCAGGAGAAGATCGAGCCGTACCTGCGCCCGATCTTCGACGCGTTTCGCGACATGATCGGTCAGGAGCGCGTGCTGAAGCTGATCGAGGCGGGAACGCTCGAAATCGCGCCGCTCGCGTACATGCGCGGGCGGACGCTCAACGGCTCCTTCGCGATTCTCGACGAGGCGCAGAACTGCACGGTCGGGCAGATGAAGATGTTCCTGACGAGGCTCGGCGAGAGCTCGAAGGCGATCGTGACCGGCGACGTGACGCATATCGATCTCGCGGATCCCGCGCAATCGGGGCTCGTCGCCGCGCGCGAGATCCTCGGGGACGTCGAGGAGATCGCCTTCGTGACGTTCGGCGAGGAAGACGTCGTCCGGCACTGGCTCGTCAGGCGCATCATCCGGGCGTTCAGCGCGAAGAGCGCCGCGCTCGCGGCGAAGGCGGATCGCGTCTCCCCGGCGCGGGAGCCGGCCGCGGAGCGCGACGGAGGCTCCGATCCGCCGCCGGAGAAAGCAGATGAATAGCCGATCCGCGAACGGGACCGCGAAGGGGGACGGACCGGAGGTCGAATCGGCTCGCGCGTTCCGGCTGCCCCTTCCCCGATTCAAGGCGTGGATGCGGCTGCCGCTCCTCTACCTCGCCGCGCTCCTCGTCCTGTCGCTCGCGCTTTTTCCCCCCGCGCAAAAGAAGAAAACGGTCCGGTTCGAGGAGGGGAGCATCGCCGACGGGGATATCGTCGCCCCCTTCGCGTTCGTCGTCCCGCTGAGCGATCACGAGCTCGAGCTCGCGCGGGCGCGCGCCGCCGTCTCGGTGCCGCCCGTCTTCATCCGGGACGACGGGCCGCCGAGCCTTCTCCCCGGTGATCTGGCGAAGCTGTTCGAGAACATCGGCGCCGTCGCCGGGAAGGGGGATCTCTCCGTGCGCGACCGCGTGAAGCGGATGAAGGAGATCGCTCCCGAGCTCCGGCGCGAGTCGATCGAGCTCCTGGTCGACGGCGGCATCAGGGAGCGCATGCGCCGGGAAGCCCTCCGGCTCCAGGCCCGGTGTTTCAATCGGGGCATCGTCAACGACGCCTCCGCGCTCAGGCAGCGCGATTACGCGAGGATCGCCGTCGTCGCCGAGGGAGACGAATCGCTCGTGCCGGCGTCGTCGCTCATCGCGCAGAACGATCTCGAGGATCTCGTCGACGCCGAGGCGCGGGCCCTGTTCGCCGGCAACGAGAAAGCGGTGCGGCTCTTCCACGCCGTTGTCCGCTCGCACCTCGCTCCCAATCTCGTCTACGACGCGCAGGAGACGAAGAAGCGCCGCGATGAGGCGATGCGGGGCGTGTCGCGGACATTCGCCATCGAGAAGAACGCGCGGGTCGTCGCGAAGCACGACAAGGTGACGAGCGCGCAGATCGACATTCTCGAGACGATGGAGGAGAAGCGGGCCTCGATGGATCTCGCGACCGCGATCGGCGCGCGGACGGCGCTCGTCTTCGGCAAGGGCCTGCGGGTGCTCGCGCTGCTGGCGCTCCTGAGCCTCGCGGTGCGCCGGTTCCAGCCGGGGATCGTCGCCGCTCCCGGCAAGCTCACGCTCGTGTTCATCATGCTCGCGCTGTATCTCGTATTAACGGCGATCGTCATGAAGGTGTCCGCGCTCGATCCGTACCTGATCCCGGTGTCGTTCGTCTCGCTCGTCGGCACCGCGTTCTTCGGCATCCAGGCGGCCGTGCTGTTCACGCTCTTCGCGTCGCTGGCCGTCATCACGCACACGAATCTGCCGGCGAGCTACGCCTTCGTCTCGCTCATGGCGGGGGCGGCAGGCATCATCAGCATCGCGCAGCTCAGGGAGCGCAAGAAATTCTACACGATTCTCCTGAGCGTCTCCGCCGCGTACGTCGTCGGCATCGCGGGCTTCGGATTCTCCGAGGGCATGTCGCTGCCGGCGTTCGGCCGCGCCGCGCTCTTCGGCGTCGCCAACGGGCTCGCGTGCACGATCATGGTCATGTTCCTCCTTCCCATCTTCGAAGCCCTCTTCGACGTGACGACCGATTTCACGCTCATGGAGCTGAGCGATCTCAACCGGCCGCTCTTCAGGCGCCTCGTCATCGAGGCGCCGGGCACGTATCACCATTCGCTCATGGTCGGGAACCTCGTCGAGGCGGTCGCGCGGGACGTCGGCGCGAACGGCCTGCAGGCGCGGGTCGGCGCCTACTATCACGATATCGGCAAGCTCGCCAAGCCGGAGTACTTTTTCGAGAACAAGGGGGAGAACGTCAACAAGCACGAGAAGCTCACCCCCCGCATGAGCGCGTTGATCCTCGCCTCCCACACGAAGGAGGGGATCGATCTCGCGAAGCGCGAGAAGCTCCCCCGCATCGTTATCGACGCGATCGGCGAACACCACGGGACCACGATCATGGCGTATTTCTACCGGAGAGCGCTCGAGTACGATTCGCACGACAGCGTCAACGCGGACGATTTCCGCTATCCGGGGCCGCGGCCGCGCTCGAAGGAGACGGCGCTCATCATGCTCGCCGACTCGGCCGAGGCGGCGGTGCGCTCGCTCGAGGGTGCCACGGCGCCGAAGATCCGGGCGATCGTCACGAAGATCATCGAGGCCCGGGCGAGCGACGGAGAGCTCGACGAGAGCGGGTTGACCCTCAACGATATCGCCGTGGTGCGCGAGAAGTTCATCCAGCTTCTCACGGGTGTATTCCATTCGAGGATTCCCTATCCGTCCCAGAGCGAGGAGGGGCTCGTCCCATGAGGCTCGAGATCGCAGGAAGCGCCCGGCTCGGTTGCGGGGCGGCGCGCGCGAGACTCTCGCCGCTGTTCCGCGCCGTCGCGGCGCCGATCGCGCCGCGGGGAGCCCTCGTCGGCGTGAACTGGATCGGGGAGCGGACCATGGCACGGCTGAATCGCCTCTACAAGAAGCGGACCGGCGCGGCGGAGATTCTCACCTTTCCCTGTGCGAATGCGCCCGCTCCCGAGGGAGACGCGCTCCTCGGGGAAAT
>JBFYZJ010000049.1:0-2880 GCA_041309565.1 Candidatus Krumholzibacteriota bacterium | reverse complement strand
ACATGTATCTGCCGCCCGGCGCGGGCATAGGCTGCCACATACATTTCCACGTGCAGCAGAAGAGTCAGAATAACTTTTTGGCGCCCGCGATATTTGCCGGCGCCGTGGTTGATAGCTTCTCCGCGCGATGGGGAACATTTGGAGGCGACGGCGCGACAACAGTGCCGTCGTGCATGGGCTACATGCTGGACGCGGACGAGAATCCTTACGGGACCGGCGCAGTCGATGTTTTGAAATGAGCGGATAGAAGGAACCAGTAGGTTCTTCGTCACTTTGCCAGGGAGCGTCAGAATGAAGCGGAAGATATGGATTCTCCTGTTCGTGCCGCTCGTATCGGCCGCCTTCTGTGCTCAGGCACAGAAGGCGACCGAGCCGGCGAATCAAGAGAAGCTGGATCGGCAGATAGAAAGCTTGCGAAATGAAGCCGCTGCTCTGGCCAAAGAGGGGAAATTCTCGGAGGCGGCCGACAAATTCGAAAAGCTCCAGGTCACCTGCATGAATAACCGAAGATACCGGGAAGCTCTGGACGCCTCCCTGAAGATCGAAGAGATGTCTCAGAAGGCATCCGACCGAAAATCTCCCTGGAACTACGTGAGAATCGCCGAAGCCCATCTGGGGCTTGGCGATCATGAGCAGTACTTCGAATGGATGGAAAAGGCAATCGTCGAAAGGAGCTTCTCGAAGCTATCGTACTTCCAGGACGCTCATCTCGATGCCATCAGGGAGAGTCCGAGGTTCAAGAAGATCGTAGCCGCCTGCGAAAAGGAGATCGGCCTGGGGCAGAAGGCCAGGGATTTCCGGATTACGCTGCTGGACGGTTCCTCGTTCGTGCTCTCGGCTCAAGCGGGCAAGGTGGTGCTGATTGATTTCTGGGACGTCCGCTGCCCGCCCTGCAGAAGAGAGATGCCAAACCTCAAGAAGATATACGAGGATTTCAGGGGCAGAGGCCTGGAAATGGTCGGAATCAGTCTGGATACCGACAGGAAGCTGCTCGATGAGTACCTGAAGGAGTCGAAGCTACCATGGAAGATCGCGTGCTCGTTCAACGGCTGGAGCGATGCCACGGCGAAGCTCTACAGGATCAGCGCGACGCCGACGACGTGGCTGATCGACCGTCGTGGAGTCGTGCGCTACTACGACATGAGGGGCGACGAGCTGAGAAGAGCAGTAGAGCAGCTTACCCAAGAGAAATAGCAATCGGCCGATTACCAGCCGGCCAGAACGCCTTTCGAGGTGCGCGGGCGCTACCGCCCGAGCTCGATCCCGAGCGCCTCGGCCGTCCGCACGAGCTGCCCCTCCGGGTCGACCCGCTTGATCCCGTGAATCGCCGCCGTGATCGGCGCCGATTCGATCCGTCTTCCCCTGAGACACACCATGTGTCCGAATTTTCCCGCGGCGATAAGGTTCACCGCCTGCACGCCGAAGCGCGTCGCGAGGATCCGATCGAAGGTCGTCGGCATGCCTCCGCGCTGCAGGTGGCCGAGCACGGCGACGCGCGTCTCGAGGCTCGTGCACAGGGAGATCCGGTCCGCGACCCATTTGGCGATCCCGCCGAGCCGTCCGGGCACGCCGTCCGGGCCGGGCGGCTTTTCGTAGATCTTATCGCCGCCGGCGGGGAAGGCGCCCTCCGCCGCGACCACGATGCTGAAACGGCTCCCCGTCTGTTTGCGCCGTCCGATGTGGTCGCAGATCTCGTTGAGGTCGAAGGGGATCTCGGGGATGAGGATGACGTCGGCGCCTCCCGCGATTCCCGCCTCGAGGGCGATCCAGCCGCAGTCGCGTCCCATGACCTCGAGAATGAGGATGCGGTGGTGGCTCTCCGCCGTGGTGTGGAGCTTGTCGAGCGCGTCGGTCGCCGTGTTGACCGCGCTGTTGAATCCGAAGGTCACGTCCGTCGCGTCGAGATCGTTGTCGATCGTCTTCGGGACGCCGACGACCTTCACGCCCTTCTCGAAGAGCGCCTGCGTGATCTTCATCGTGCCGTCGCCGCCGACCGTCACGAGGCAGTCGACGCCGAGCCGCTCGATGTTCCGCACGATTTCGCCCGATACGTCCTTGAAGACCGTCTTCCCGTTTTCGTGCACGGGATAGTGGAGCGGGTTTCCCCGATTCGAGGTGCCGAGGATTGTTCCGCCGCGCGCTTGAATCCCGCGCACGTCGTGCGAGTAGAGCATCCGGTGGGCGTCGGGCCTGAGCAGGCCGTCGAATCCGTCCTGAATGCCGAGCACCTCCCATTGATGCTCGAGAATGGCCGCCCGCACGACGCCGCGTATGACGGCGTTGAGCCCCGGGCAGTCGCCGCCGCCGGTGAGGATGCCGATTCTCCGGATCGAATCGCGGCTCGATCTCGCCGCGCGTTTCGTTCGCTTCACGGGATCACGTTTCTTGCTCATCATCGTTACTCGTCCTTTCGGGAGGGGGCGTTCGCGGTCCACTCCGTGCCGTTCCAGGCGCCCCCAGTATACCTTCGGCCGCGAGAAAAGGGGGAGGGTAAAATGCCGCGCGCGCCTGTTGGCTGTATAACGTGTTGACATTCATGGAAATGCGACGCCGGCGATTACGCGATGCTCCGGCGAATTCTGTGCTTGACGTCTCCCGGCCAAAACTGCTATTTTTCGCTTTCAAAAAACGCGACTGAGCAGTACATTACACGGAATTCAGGAATCGCATAGCCGCACTATCCGTTAGGCGAAAGGAGGTGTACCAAACAATGAGGACTATTATCATTCTGTGCTTGGCTCTCTTGATAGCGCTCTCTTTCGGTTGCTCGAAGAAGAAAGAGGAGGCGCCGAAGACCGAGGAAGCGGTCCAGGAGGAAGTGAGCAATGCCGGCGCTGTGAGCCCGACATTCGACGTGGTGAGCAAGGAGGAGAGATCGGA
>JBFYZJ010000048.1:0-14444 GCA_041309565.1 Candidatus Krumholzibacteriota bacterium | reverse complement strand
CTTTCCCGGGCGCATCGCCCGACTTTACCATATCCTTGAAAACCTCACGGCCGGCGGAGTTGCTGATGGCGCCGCCCGAGATGAGGGCGATGAGCTCGGCGAGGCGCTCGGCGGGAACGGGCGCCGCGGCCTTTCCCGATTCGGCGCCGGCCTTGATCTCCTCGAGGATCTCGCGCATGACCCAGTTCGCCGCGATCTTCGGATCGCTCCCCGCCTTAACGACGGTCTCGTAGTAGTCGGCGAGCCACTTCTCGGCGCAGAGGACACCCGCATCGTAGTCCGGGAGACGGTACTCCTCGCGGAAGCGTTTCTCGCGCGCGAGCGGGAGCTCGGGGAGCGCGGAGCGCGACCTCTCGATCCAGGCCGGGTCGACGTCGAGCGGCAGGAGATCGGGCTCGGGGAAGTAGCGGTAGTCGTGCGCGTGCTCCTTGCTCCGCATCGTGAGAAGCTTCTTCTGCGTCGAATCCCACAGGTTCGTGACCTGCTCGATGCGGCCGCCGCTTTCGAGCACGCCGGCCTGGCGCTCGATCTCGAAGCGGATGCCCATCTCGACGGCCTTGAAGGAGTTGAGATTCTTGATCTCCGTTTTCGTGCCGAGGGAACCCCCCGGCTCGCGGAGCGAGATATTGACGTCGCAGCGCAGCGACCCTTCCTCCATGTTCCCGTCGCAGATATCGAGATACCGGAGAAGCTGGCGCAGCGTGACGAGGTACGTCGACGCCTCCTCGGGGGAGCGGATCTCGGGCTTGCTCACGATCTCGATGAGGGGCACGCCGCAGCGGTTGAAGTCCACGAGGCTCCCGCCTTCGTCGGAGTGAAGAAGCTTCCCCGCGTCCTCCTCGAGGTGAATGCGCTCGAGAGCGATCCGGCGCGTCTTCCCGTCCATCTCGAACTCGAGATAGCCCTCCTCGCAGAGCGGTTTGTCGTACATCGAGATCTGATAGTTCTTCGGGCAGTCGGGATAGAAGTAGTTCTTCCGCGCGAATATGCCCCGCGGCGCGATGCGGCAGTGCGTGGCGAGCCCCATGAGAATGGCCATCGAGACCGCCTCCCCGTTCAGGACGGGAAGAGCGCCGGGAAGGCCGAGGCAGACAGGGCACACCATCGTATTGGGCTCGGCGCCGTAGATCGCGGGGCAGGAGCAGAAGACCTTGCTCTTCGTGACGAGCTGGGCGTGGACCTCGAGCCCGATGACCGTTTCGTATTTCCTCGTCTCAGGCACCCCGCCCCCCCGTCTTCCCCGCGCCGCCGCCGAACCGCTCCCTGAAACGGTACATCCGCTCGAGCCCGAACGCCCCGCGCATGAGCTTCGCTTCCTGTCCCCAGCCGGCCACGAGCTGCATCCCGACGGGAAGCCCTTCGGGGGAAAGCCCCGCCGGGACGGATATCGCGGGGAGCCCCGCGATGTTCGCCGGCGTCGTGAATATGTCGGAGAGGTACATGGCGATCGGATCATCGAGCCGCTCCCCCAGCTTGAAGGCCGGCGTCGGGGAGGTCGGAAGCACAACGAGATCGTATTTCTTGAAGAGCTCCTCGAATTGCGCGCGGATGAGCGCCTTCACCTGCTCCGCTTTCGAGTAGTAGGCGTCGTAGTAGCCCGAGGACAGCACGTACGTTCCCAGCATGATCCTCCGCTTGACCTCCTCGCCGAATCCCTCCCCGCGCGTCTCGTCATACATGTCGGCGAGGGAGGCCGAACTCGCGCGAAGGCCGTACTTGACGCCGTCGTAACGGGCGAGGTTCGAGGAGGCCTCGGCGTTCGCGAGAATGTAGTAGGTCGCGATGGACGTTTCCATGCCGGGGAGCGTCACGCCCGAAACGGGCACGGAGCTCTTCTTCAATTCGTCGATGGTGCTCTCGGCGATCGCCCGTACCGACGCGTCCATTTCCCATGTTCCGAGCTCGGACGGGAAGGCGACTTTGAGCCCCTCGAAGCCCGTTTCGAGCGCCCGGTGCAGATCGGGGGATGGCTCCGGAATGGTCGTCGCGTCGCGCCGGTCGTGCCCCGCGATCGCCTCCATCACGAGGGCGCAGTCCCGAACGTCGCGCGCGAAGGGGCCGATCTGGTCGAGACTCGACGCGAAGGCGACGAGCCCGTAGCGCGATACCCTCCCGTACGTGCCCTTGAGCCCCACGACGCCGCAGAGGGACGCGGGCTGCCGGATCGATCCGCCCGTATCTGAACCGAGGGAGGCGAGCGCCATATCGGCGGCGACCGCCGCGGCCGAGCCGCCGCTCGAGCCCCCGGGCGCGCACTCCTCGTTCCAGGGATTCCTCGTAATCTGAAACGCCGAGTTCTCGCAGGAGGAGCCCATCGCGAATTCGTCGAGGTTCGTTTTTCCGATTATGACGGCCCCGGCGGCTCTGAGTCGATCGACGACGGTAGCGTCATAGGGCGGCCGGTAGCCTTCGAGTATCTTCGATGCGCACGTCGTCGGAATGCCCCGCGTGCAAAGATTGTCTTTGATGGCCACGGGAACGCCGTAGAGCGGCCGCCCGTCGTGCCCTTTCGCATCGAGCGCCGCCGCCTCCTCGAGCGCGGCGTTCTCGAATACCTGTAGGAAAGCCTTTATCCGCGATTCGCGCCGGGCGATCGAATCGAGGTACGACTGAACCACCTCGCGCACGCTCGCCTTCCGCTCGCGGTAGAGCCCCTGCAACTCCGGTATCGAATATCCGAGTAAATCATTCATGCGAATCTCTCAATATCCCCTGCGCGCCGCCGAATGCCACGAAGGCGCCTCAGAGCTCGTCAGCTTCGATGACGGGGGGAACGCCGAAGAACTCCTTCTTCCGCTGCGGCGCTGCGCCGAGCACCTCTTCGCGCGGGAGGCACGGCTTCGTCTCGTCCGTGCGCAGCGCCTGCTCGAACCCGCCCGCGGCGGCGCGAGGCTCGTATCCGGCCGTGTCGATCGTCTGGAGCTGCTTCACGAATTCGATGATCCGCGCGAGCTGCCCGCGCAGCTTCTCGCGAGCTTCGCCGCTCAGCTTCACGCGGGCGAGCCGTTCGAGGTGTTCCAGTTCGCGGTCGGTCAACGACACGATATGCCTCCCTGAACACGCGCTCAAGAGCGGGTAGCGTAGCAGGACGTGAGCGGGCATGTCAACAGGGGAAGCCCGCCCGGCCGGCTCGCC
Organism: Candidatus Krumholzibacteriota bacterium; assembly: GCA_041309565.1. Classification (GTDB taxonomy): domain Bacteria; phylum Krumholzibacteriota; class Krumholzibacteriia; order Krumholzibacteriales; family Krumholzibacteriaceae; genus SSS58A. The sequence goes on along the minus strand of JBFYZJ010000048.1, from coordinate 11,309 downwards.
CGGCATCATGCCTCACGCGAACCGGAACGGCGCGTAGGCGACGAGGAACTTCTTTTCCCCGTGGCGCGGGAAATGGACCGTGACCTTCATGTCCTTGCCCGAGCCCTCGACCTTGCGGATCGTGCCGTGGCCGTAGTTCGGATGAATGACCGTCGCCCCCGGCTTGAATCTTCTGCTGAGATACGAGCCCTCCCCCGCCGCCTTCGAAGTCTCGGCGGTCTCCGGCGCTTCGGGCCCTCTCGACTTCTCGTAGCGCTCCGGAGCATCGAAGAACGTCTCCCGCTCGCGCAAGACATGCCTGCCACGCGGCGCCTCGTCCCCCCCGGCGATCTCGAGCAGGTTTTCCGGTATCTCCCCGATGAACCGCGACGGGGAATTGCCGATCCACGTTCCGAAGCGCATGCGGTTCGCGGCGCAGAACATGAAGAGCCGCTCCTTCGCCCTCGTGATGCCCACGTAGAAGAGTCGCCGCTCCTCCTCCAGCTCATGGGCCGCCTCGAAGCTCGAGTAGTGCGGGAGCAGCCCTTCCTCGAGCCCCGTGATGATGATCGAGCGGTACTCGAGCCCCTTCGCGTTGTGGAGCGTCATGAGGGCCACCTGCTCCTCCCCCTTGAGGGTGTCGACGTCGCTCATGAGGGCGATGTTCTCGAGGAACGCGGCGAGCGTCGGTTCGGGCGCGGACGACGAGTAGCGCTCCGTCTCGACGAGGAGCTCCTCGATGTTCTCGAGGCGCGTCTCGGCGGTCTTCGGATCCTCTTTGAGGTGATCCCGGTAGCGCGTTTTCTCGATGACTGCCGCAAGCACGTCGTGCGCGGTGCCCTCGCGGGCCTTGATCTGCAGCGACGACACGAGATTGGAGAACTCCTCGAGCCGCGCCCGAAGCGCGCTCGGAAGCTCCGCGAGATGCGCTCCCTCGCGCAGCGCCGTGAGCAGGCTCCCGCCCCCCGCCGCCTCCTCGATCTTCGCGAGCGTCACGTCCCCGATCTTCCGCCGCGGCACGTTCACGACGCGCTTGAAGTTCACGTTGTCGCTCGGATTGTTGACGAGCTTGAGGTAGCCGAGAAGATCGCGGATCTCGCGGCGCTCGTAGAACCGCACGCCCCCGATGATCTGGTACGGCATCCCGCCGGTGCGGAGCGCGTTCTCGATCGCGCGCGACTGGGCGTGCGTGCGGTAGAGCACGGCGATTTCGTTGCGCCGGTACCCGGCCCGGAGCAGATCGATGATCGTCTCCCGCACCGCCGCCCCCTCCTCCTCCTCGTCCTCCACGAAGAAGAGCTTCCCCTTCTCCCCCATTCCTTTCGACGACCAGAGGCGCTTGCCCTTCCGCCCCTTGTTGTGCTCGATGAGATGGTTCGCCGCGTCGAGTATCGCGTTCGTCGAGCGGTAGTTCTCCTCGAGCTTGATGACGGCCGTTCCCTCGTACACCCGGTCGAACTGGAGGATGTTCTCGACCGTCGCGCCGCGCCAGCCGTAGATCGCCTGATCGTCGTCCCCGACGACGAAGAGATTGCGGTGCTGGGAGGCGAGCGAATCGATCATGAGCATCTGGATCGTGTTCGTGTCCTGGAACTCGTCAACGAGGACGTATTGGAACTGCCGCGCGTAGCGCTCCTTGACCTTCGGGTGCGCCGCGAAGAGCTCGACGACGCGCGCGATGAGATCGTCGAAATCGAGGGCGTTCGAGGCGCGCAGCCCCGCGACGTATCCCTTGTAGATCTCCACGTGGCGCACCTCGTGCGGATCGCCGGCGCGCTCGAGCGCCTCCGCGGGCGTCACGAGCCCGCATTTCCAGCGCGAGATCCGATCGCGCACGACGGCGACCGGGTTCTCGTCGACGCCCCAGCCTTTCGCCTTGATGACGTCCTTGATGAGCCGGGCGGTGTCGTCCTCGTCGTAGATGGCGAAGTTGCTCTCGAAGCCGAGGTGCTTCGCTTCGCGGCGGAGGATCTTGAGCCCCGTCGCGTGGAAGGTCCCGATCCAGAAGGGGAGCTCGCTCCGGCCGAGGGCGCGCTCGACGCGCGAACGCATCTCCCCGGCGGCCTTGTTCGTGAAGGTGAAGGCGAGGATCCGCTCGGGGGAAATCCCCCGCTCCCGGATGAGGTAGGCGATTCGCTCGGTGAGCACGCGCGTCTTGCCGCTCCCCGCTCCGGCCAGCACGAGCACGAATCCCTCCGTGGCGAGGACCGCCTGCCGCTGCTGCGGATTCAACGTATCCATCAGAATTGCGGCCCGATGTAGAAGTGGAACTCGGCCTCGCCGGTGTGCGAAAAATCGGTCGGCCAGCCGAATTGAAAGTTCATGATGAAATACCCGAACCCCATGTAGAATCCGAAGCCGAAGTCGCTGTAGAACGCGAGGTCGTTGATGTACCGGGGCTTCATCCAGCGGGGAAGCGGCTCGACGTACACGCGCTGTCCCCAGACCGAGCCGCTGTCGAAGAACAACGTTCCCCCGATGTCCCCGATTCCCCACCGCCCGGGCCAGCCGAAGATCACGGCGTCGACGAGCGGAAAGCGGTACTCGACGTTGAAGAGGAGCATCCGGGAACCGCTGAACTGGAGATAGTCGTATCCCCGCATCGTGAGCGGACCGCCGAGATAGAATACCTGAGGATCCCTCCCGAGGCTCAGCCCGGCGATGCCTCGAACGGCGAGATAGTTCCGGTAGAAGAGGGGCATGTATCTCCGGTAGTCGGCGAAGAACGTCGTCCGCGAGATATCGTCCCCCGAGACCGGAAACGACTGCGATGAGCTGAATATCCATCGCTGGCCGAGGACCGGCCCGAACGATCCGAAATAAGCCGAATCGTGCACGAGGGAGAACGACGGCTGGAGAAAATACCGCCTCGATTTGACGGGCTCGTAGTACTCGTATCCCCCGGCGCCCTCGATGTATCTGCCGAAAAACTCGCGTTCGGAGACGAATCCCTGAAACTCGAGATCGGCCCGCGTGAAGGTCGAGAACGGATAGCTCGCGATCCCGAACAGGCCGTAGTTTCGTTCGCTGAACAGCTGATAATCGAGAAACGACTCGCCGATCGACGAAACGCGGGAGTTCTGGTAGTTCTTGAACTGAAACGCGCCGATTCCGTAATCGAGCCGGGATTTGAGACGCCGATACATGACGAGCACGTCGCTGTCCTCGATCGTCCGGATGAAATTGAACGCGATCATCAGATGGTAGTCGCCGAGGAGATCGCTGAAGGACATCTGGTTGTAGAACTGGAATCCGAATCCCGTCGAGTAGCCGATTCCCATCGAGTTGCCGACGTAGTCGGCGTTGAGGCCGGCGTGGTACCGCTGGACGACGCCGATCTGCTTCGTCACGCGCGCCCGTATCGCCGCGAGCGTGTCGGGATCGATGTCCTCCTTCGTATCCTCGTCGACGACGACGAGCGGAACCTCGTCCCCGGGGAGCCCGATGCCGCTCCGCATCCCGATCGGAGGAGGCTCGCCCAGCGCCGTTTTCGTCCCTTCAACGGCGACGCTCCCCTCGATGTCCCCGGCCGCCGCTCCCAACGCTGCTCCCGCGGCGACGCCCGCCGGCGGACGCAGGGTATCCGCCGCGACCGGCTCCACGGATTCGGCGCTCGCCGGCTCCGCCGCGGAATCCCCCGGCGCCTCCGCCGCGGCAAGCCCTTCCACGACGGGGCCCCCGGTGGAGTAAGACGTTTTCGACCGCTCCGCGAAAATGTCCATCGCGAAGAGATCGAAACCGGCCACGTTGAGCGCGCTATAGATGAGGCGATCCCCCGCGCTCGAATGCGCGAATGAATGCACGCCGCCGAGAAGATCGGTGAACCGGAAGTAGCTTCCGAACGCGACGCTCCCGCGGTACAGATTGGCGATGCCTTCCTCGTCGGACGTGAAGACGATCTCCTCCCCTCCGGCGAACACGGCGGGATTGTCGTCGCTTCCGGCGGTGCGAATGACGAGACGCTGTTCCCCCGTCAACACGTCGATGCTCCAGATATCGCTGTCAGACGACCGCAGGTTTCCCGGATCGGTGAAATCGACGCCCGTGATCCGGGAGACGCCGGCGCTGTCGGGAGCGAAAACGGGCTGCAGGGCGGTCGCGGCGGTTCGCGCGTAGGCTATCCGCGTGCCGTCGGGGAACCAGGACGGATTCGCCTCGTCGTCCTCGTTCTCCGTGAGCTTGGCGAGCTTCGCCCCGGCGAGATCATAGAGGTACAGATCGGTATAGCCCTTGACCACGCCGACGAGGGCGATCGTGTCCGACGTCGGCGACCACGCCGGACTGTGGAAGAAATCGAGCGGAATCGCGATCTCCTCGAGCACCTTGCCCTTCGGCACGCTCACGATGAACAGCCGGTCGAGGCCGTGGGACTTCGCCACGAAGGCGATCCGCGTGCCGTCGCGGCTGAAGGTCAGATTCGAGTTCATGCTCCTGATCGATTCGAACCTCGTCGACATCATCCCCGAAATGAGCCGTTTCTCGACGCGGCCGGTCACGGCGTTCATGAGATAGATCCCGTCGAGCCCCTTGAGATCGGAGAAGTAAACGATGTACTGGCCGTCCGGGGAGAACGCCGGCCTGATGTTCATGCCGTGGTGCTTCTTCAGGTGATCGGTCAGGCGCCTCCCGTACGCATCGGGCTCTTTCTTGTCCACGTAGAGCGGCCAGTAGCGCCGCCGCATCGCCTTTTTCCAGTCGCGGCTCAGCTCCTCGGACGTGATTCCGAGCGCGTTCTCGAGCGCCAGGGCCATCGATCCGCGCTGCGCGCGGACGTGATCCATGATCTCGAGCACCTTGCCGGGGCCGTACGTCTCGGTCAGATAAAAGATGGCCGACTGACCCGATTTGTACGCCATGTAGCCGTACGTGTAGTCGAGGTCGCTCAGATAGTCGAACACCGCCCCGTCGCGAACGAACATCTCGTCCCCGCCCTCGAATCCCGACGAATAGTATTCGGCGAGCCCCTCCATGAACCACAGCGGGATCGGAAAGAGCATGCTGCGCGAAAAGACCGATCGGAGGAGCGTGCCGTAGATGATGTCGTAGCTGAATATGTGCACGAGCTCGTGAACGGCCGTATGCGCGTAGTCGGTGTTCGAGCCTCCGAAATGGAGCACCATGCGCTTCCGCATCGGCTCCGCGAAGGCCTGCACGCCTTCCGGGATGATGTCCCAGATCACGTTCGTCTGCTGGAAATCGGAGTGGCTGCCGTAGATGATGACGGGGATCCGCCACTCGATCCGGTGCGACATATCGTTCGACAGCTTCAGGTATCCGGCCTCGAGGATGACCCCGGTGCGGGCCGCGAGATCGCGGTAACCTTCAGGGAAATTGATGTCGAAATGAGGCGTCTTGAGGACGAACCACTCGAATTTCTTCAGCTGAACCTTGTTCTTGCCGAACGAGTTGTCCTGCGCGCTCGCGGCGGCCGCGCACGCGACGGCGCACGCGAAGACGAGCGCTCCGAGCGCCGATCTCGTGATTCCGTTCCGCTTCACGTTCGCACCTTTCCCCCGACGTTCACGCAGACGTTCCCACCCGCCCGACACTATAAAATTCGCGCATAGCCGATGCCGCCGCAAGCCTTTTTCTCCCTAGTACTCCCACCGGAGCTTGAGGTCGACATTGATCTCCTCCGTGGTCCTCGGGCTGTTGCCCTGAATGGCTTTCTCCGAGTACCGAAGCACCTCCGAGCGGATGAGGAACAGGTTGCTGATGCGGTACTCCACCTCGATCTGCATGGCGGACGTGATCGAGAGCCCCTGCTTGTACTTCACGTAGAGACCCTGCGAGAGGTATTTTCCGATCGCGATCTTCGTATCGCGGTAATCCACGGTGCCGGCGGCGTCCCCCGTCCCGCGGCCGGCCTCGACCTCGATCGTGATCCCCTCCATCTGGGAGTTGAGCACCCGCTCGAGGTAATTGGCGGCGAGGTTCTGGGCCGTGCCCTGCGCGCTCCAGTTCGTCTCGTCCCCCCCCGCGGCGACGACGCCGCCGCCGAGCATCTTCCAGATATCGGTCTCGCTGTAGCCCGGATCCTGGTGCCGGAGCGATAGCCGCGGCTCGAGATCGTCCTGATGCCATTGGAGCGTGAGATAGATGGCCCTTCCTTCCGGATCTTTCGTTTCCGCCTCGATATCGACGACGGGGCGGAAGCTCCCCGCGTACACGAACTGCAGCTGGCCGGAAGTGATGCGGAACTTGTTGCCGTACACGTTATACCAACCCCGCACGAGATTGAGCTCGCCGCGGAGGTACGTGCCTTTCCCGTCGTGGTGAAGCGTCACGTTCCCCTGGAGCTCGACGCGGGCGTCGGGAGTCCGAATCCACGTGTTGCCGGGTATCTCGAGATCGATCGCGGCGACGTACGACGGAAGCTCCAGGGTGCCCGTCTCGGGAGAGCCGGAGAAGCTGCCCAGGTCATACGACACCTCCGACTCCTCGATCCTGCAGGAGCCGGTGATCTCGGGGAGCACCCTTCCTTCGTCGATCCGCGTACCGACGCTCACCCTGCCGCTCACGATCGCGATGATATCGGGCAGGCTCGCGAGCACGAACTTGTTGACGTCGCACGAGATGCGGTATTCCGACGGCTTCCAACCCTTGAGCGCAATCGTGCCGGAACAGCCGATCGTCCCCTTCTTTCCCTCGCGGCCCGCGAACTTCGCGATCGTGATGAGGGTGTCCTCGATGGTCACTGCCGCGTTGACCTGCTCGTACCGCTCCTCCATCCCCGAGAGCCGGAAGCTCGCGTTCCGGAGCGCGAGATCCCCGTTGAGATGGGGATCGGCGATCGTGCCCGAGACGACGATCCGCCCCGAAAAGCGCCCCGCCGCGTCGGCGACGAGATCCGTCGCGCCCGGCACGGCCGCGAGATCTCCCTCGGGCAGATCGAGCGCGAACTCCACGGGGCGCACGCGATCGAGCGAATAGAGAAACCGCGCGGGCTCGAGCGGCACGCTCCCGCGGAACGAGCCCTGATGCGACGCCGAAATATTGAGGTACCCGCCGACGGAGAGCCGGTCGCGATCGATCCGCACGTCGCAATCCACGGACGGAATCGTGAACGAGGAACCGGACAGCCGTTCGATCCGGCCGGTCAGGGAGACGAGCGGGTGCGCCAGGGAATCCGTTATCGAAACCACACCGCTGAGCCGCCCGCCAGTGAAGGTCTCGATTCCGGCGAGAGACAGGAGCGGCACGAGATCGAGATTCCTGCAGGAGGATTCGACCTCGACGCTCGCCAGCTTGAGCGCGCCGCCGGCGTCCCTGATCCACTCGCGGACGGGCATCCCCGAGATCCGTCCCCCGAGGGTCAGGGAACCGGACGGGGAACCGACGAGGAGCGAATCGATCACGGAGATTCCGGCCGCGTAATCGGCCCGCAGGCGAAGCGTGTCGATGACGAAGGTGTCGATACGCCCCCCCTCGACCGTGATATCGATCTCGAGATCCGGATCGGTGTACGCGCCGGAGCACAGGATCGAGCCGCGCGCCGTGCCGGCGAGCGGCGTTCTCCGGAGCCCGCCGCGGTTGAGCAGGTCGAGCCCGAGGCGCTCGAACGCGAATCGTCCCCGTGCGGTTCTCGACGCGCGGTCGATACGTCCGTCGACGTACGCGGCGCCCGCCCGGGAATGGAGCTGCATGTCTTCGAAGCGCAGAACGGTGTCCCCGATGACCGCGGTGAATGCGCCCCCCCCGACCCAGGTTTCCCCGAGCGCGTCGAGCGAGCATTCCTTGAACTTCACCGTCGCTTCCGCGCCCTTCGTCTCGATATCGGCGGCGATGCGAGCTCTGAATTGGTCGCGAGACAGGTCGAGCTTCTTGATGGTCCCCGCGGTGCCGTGAAAATCGAGCGAGAGTGAAAGCCCCGTGAATTCCGCCGGTCCGATGCGGCAGCCGGGCCCGTCGATGTCGAACTGCACGCTGTAATCGTCGTTCTTCCCGACGGCGAGCTTCACCGCGCCCGCCGGGATGAACGCGCCGTGGTAGGCCAGATTTCCGCACGAGCCGTTCATGCGGAGGTCCCACTCGTCGATGGTTCCCTCCCATCGGCCGTTCAATACGGCATCCGCGCGGTACTCCTCGATGTCGAAGTACGAGAACAGCGTGTCGCTCGCCGTGCATTCGACGTCGAATATGAACGACACTTCGTCCCCCCCCGCGACGGTGCCGCGCGCGGATATCGTGTGGGTCGGGTGGGATATGAGGATCTCGTCGAGCCGCAGCGAGTCGTTCGCGTACGAGCCCCGCACACTCCCCTCGGCGAACGGAAAGCCGAGAAAATCCCCCTCGTCGAGATCGAGCGCGAAGGAGAGCGCCTCCTCCCGGATCCGATAGCGCAAGTCAACCGCACCGGTGACCGTCGTCTCGGGGAGTTTCCTGCCCGGCACGAATCCCTTGCTGAGATCGACCCCGCGCACATCGAGCTCGAGATCGAGCACGGCGGGCTCGCCGAGCGCGTACGAGCCCCGCCCGTCGACCTGCGCGCCGTTGACGACTCCGCTCAAGCTGTCGAGCCGGATGACGTCCCCCTCGCGGAAGGCGCTCAGCGCGAAATCGCTCAGGGCGTAGCCCGAGAGAACGCCGCTCACGGCGCCGGCGATCCGGAACCGGGCGGCGGTTCCCTTCACCACGAGCGAGCCCTTGAAATCCCCGTAGTGCGACGTTTCCACCTGAAGGATACGCGTGATCTCCCCGACGTTGATCGGCTCGGCGTCCACGGCAAGATCGAACTGCCGCGAAGACGGCACGATCGTTCCGCTCACGCCGAACGCAGATTCGTCGAGAACGACGTCGAGGCTGTCGAGAAGGATCCGCGGGACCTCGGTCGCCGGGGCGCCCGTCGTCCGAGGCTCCTGAACGAACGTGACGATTCCCTTGAGGCTCCGCAGGGAGAAATGGCGGCCGGCCCCCTCGGCCGAGCCCTGCGCGATGGCGACGCGCAGCTCGGTCGGGCCGCTCCGTATCGAGCCGACGAGGTTCAGATCGTCAAGCGCGTCCCCTTTCGTCGCTCCCTGCACAATCAGGTGGGCGTCCTCGATCGTGAACAGGGCGATGTCCAGCGAGGGCCATTCTCCCTTCCCCGCGCCGAAGGACGGCACGATGAGAGCCCCGCTCGAATCGGTCTTGAGACGGAGCACCGGCTTGGCCAGGCTGAATCCCTCGATCGTCCTCGAGCGTTTCATGAGGGTTCCCACGCCGTATCTGACGGAAATCTCGTCCGCCCGGAAGAGGTCGAACGCTCCCTCGGGGCCGGTGTAGCGCACCTTCACGCCTCTCAGCGTCAGATCCTGAAGGTAGCTTCCCTCGATGCGCTCGATCGTGAGAACGAAGGGCGTGCCGTCGAGAAAACGGTTCGAGACGATCCTGCCGACGCCCCCGGCGAAGAAGCTCGTCCGGACCGCGAAGAAAATGGCGGCGCACATGGCGAGAATGATGCCGAGAACGATCGGAAACCACCGCACCGGATACTTGCGGGGCGCGCCATTCTCGCTCATCGATCGATCCTTCCGGCCGGGCGCTAGAATATCTGCCCGAGGCTGATGTGAACCCGGTAGTCGAAATCCATATCGGCGGTCTTCTTCATCGGATATCCGATATCGAGCCTGAGCGGCCCGACGGGCGTATAGTACCTGAATCCGAATCCGGCGCTGTACATGTATTCATCGCGCGTCACGCCGGCGGGGTCGGCGGTGAATCGGAAGTCCGACGGATCGATCTCGTCGACGCTGTACCACACGGCGCCGCCGTCGAGAAAGACCGCCGCGCCGAAATTGTACCGCCCGATGATCGGCAGCGGGAACCTGACCTCGAGGTTCGTGAGGAGCGTGATTCTGCCCCCCGCCGGTTCCCCGCTCGAGGTGAGGGGCCCGAGGGAGTTCTCCTTGAATCCCCGCACCGAGTTGCCGCCGCCGGAGAAGAAGCGGGACTCGACCGGCAGACCCGTCTCCTTCGAATCGCCGAACGCGTCGACGTAACCCGCGCGCAGCCGGTACGCGAGCACGCTTTTCCGGGCGAGCCGCGTGTATCGCTGCGCGGTCCCGATGATCGAGTAGTAGTTGTCGTCGCCGCCGAGAAAACCGCCGGCAAAGCGCCCCTCGCCGCTGACGTACATCCCCCGCTGCGGATTGAAATAGAAGTCTCTCGTATCGCGCGAGAACGTCCCGAAGATCGCGCGTTTCGCGGAGCGCGCCTTCTCCTCCTCCACCTCGAGGCGCCGGATGCGCTCGATCGAATACCCGCCGAGGAGCGAGGTCTGCCTCGAGAAGCGGTGCGCGACCCTCGCGGAGAGCCCGAGATCCTGCACGACGATCGGCTCGACCGTCGCGTCCCGCTCGTAGAACGCGCTGAACGCGAGCGTGTTCCACGTCCCGGCGACGTGCGGAATGGTGAGCTGCCCTTCGTTTCGCAGATACTTGCTCCGGTAGTCTATATTGTCGAGAGAGTACTCGTTGTTCGGAAACAGCTGAAACGCGTACGAGGACTTGAAGGAGACGGCGTACCCCGTCCCGAAAACGTTTCGCTGCCCCCATTCCACGAAGAGGCGGTTTCCGTAGACGTTGCCGACGCCGACGCCCCCTTCGATGTATCCCATCTTCCGCTCGCGCACCTTGACGAGGAGGTCCACGTCCCGGCTCGCGACGTCGATCGAATCCGGCTCGATTTCAACAGAGCTGAAGTACCCGGTGTCGTAGAGGTTCTGCGTGCTCTCGACGACGTTCTTCTCGCGGAAGCGCTCTCCCCGGCGCAGGATGAGCTCACGCCGGACGAGATTCTCGCGCACCGTTCGCGTTCCCGCGACGCGCGTGTCCCGGATCTTGACCGGATCGCCCGCGGCGATCGTCCACTCGATGTCGATATCGGTCGAATCCACGCGGACCTCGTGCGTCACCCGCGCGGCGAGATATCCGTCGTCGAAGAATCTGCTCAGGAGCAGGTAACGATCCCCGTCGAGGAGATTGGGGTTGTACGGCGCACCGGGCACGAGCTTGAGGCCTCTCGAGAGATCTTGAGCCGGAATGAGCTCCTGGCCGACGATCCGGAGCGAGCGCACGACCGATTGCGGCCCCTCGTTGACCATGATGCGGATTCGCACCGAACCGGATTTCTCGTCCGGCACGACCGACTCGATCGTCACGCGGGCTTCGAAGAATCCGTTCATCCGGTAGAACGATTCGAGCGTCGCGACGTCGCGCCGCAGGAAATCGCGACGGTACTTCGGCTGCCGGAACACCCGGTAGAAGCGCGCCTCCTTCGTGCGCATCCGTTTCATGAGCTCTGAGTCGTCGTAGGTCGCGTTGCCGAGGATCTCGATACGCTCGACCGTG
>JBFYZJ010000047.1:0-6631 GCA_041309565.1 Candidatus Krumholzibacteriota bacterium | reverse complement strand
TCCGATCTGCCCCGCAAAAAAAGCGCGGCGCTGCGAGTATCGAGCTGCCATACCCCCGGGAGCGATCGATACTGCAGGCGCCGCGCAATTCTCGCCGCGCGAATATTCCACCGCGCGGGCGTATTCGGCCCTTCCGCGCTAGAGCTTCTTCGCCTTCTCCAGCCGCGCCACGATCTTCTCCATCTCGTCGAGGAGGCCGTTGATCGTCTTGAATGCCGCATCGGCCGGCGCCGGCGTCATCATGTCGACTCCGGCCTTCTTGAGCAGGTTGAGCGGATAGTCGCTCCCCCCCGCCTTGAGCATGTCGAGGTACTTCGCGACCCCCTCCTTGCCGGCGAGCGCCCGGTCGGCGAGCGCCATCGAGGAGATCATCCCCGTGCTGTACTGGAACACGTAGTAGTTCCGGAAGAAGTGCGGGATCCCGCTCCACTCGTTCTGGATGTACTCGTCCACCCTGAGCACGCCCTTGTCGTGGCCGTAGTATCTGCGCGTGAGCGTGAGGTACTGCTCGTTGAGCCAATCGGGCGTGAGCGCCTTCCCTTCCTCGACGCGCCGGTGCATCGCGAGCTCGAACTCCGCGAAGAGCGTCTGCCGGAAGATCGTGCCGCGCACCTGATCGAGGTAGCTGTCGAGGAGATAGAGCTTGAAGAGATCGTCCTTCTCGCTCTTGAGCATGTGCTTGAGGAGAAGCGTCTCGTTGAATGTCGAGGCGATCTCGGCGAGGAAGAGCGGATAGCCGGAGTCCGAATACGACTGATTCTTCTGCGCCAGATACGAGTGCACCGAATGACCGAGCTCGTGCCCGATCGTCGAGACCTCGTTATACGAGCCGTTGAAGTTCATCTTCACGAACGGGTGCACGCCGTAGACGCCCCCCGAGTAGGCGCCGCTCTGCTTGCCCTTGTTCGGATAGCGGTCGATCCAGCGGTTCTCGAACGCCTGCCGGAGCACGTCCTGATACTCGGAGCCGAGCGGCTTGAGCGACTGCATGACGAGACCCTTGGCTTCGTCCCACGTGTACGTCTTGTCGACCGCCTTCACCGCCGAGCCGTAGATGTCCTCGTAGCGCATCTGGTCGAGGCCCTGCAGCTTCCCCTTCATCTTCAGGTAGCGGTGAAACACGTCGATGTTATCGTTCACCGACTTGATGAGCTGGAAATAGACGAGCGTGTCGATTCCGTCGTTGTCGAGACGGGCCTCGAGGCAGTTCGCGTACTTCGTGGTCTGCGCCCCGAAGAGGTGGCGCTTCATCTCGCCGTCGAAGAGGGCCGCGAAGGTATTCTCGTACTTCTTGCGGTTCTCCCAGTAGGCCTTCATGACGGTCGTGCGGTCGGCGGGATCCTTCGACGCGCGGAGCCGGTAGTACGTCGCGTTGTTGAGCGTGACCGTGCTCCCGTCGGCGAGCTTCACCTCGGGCGCCGGGATGTCGACGTCGTTGAGCATGTTCGCGGCCTTGCCGACGGCGCCGCCGAAGAGCCCGGTCCGCGAGACGATCTGCTGCTGATCCTCGGGAAGCACGTGCTCGCGCACGCGGATCACCTGCTCGATGGAGAAGCGGTATGGCTTGAGACGCGGCTCTTCCTTGAAATAGGCGGCGAGCGTCTCGTCTTTCAGCTTGAGGAGATCCTCGTTCATGAAGGCGACCTTGACGCCGAGCTGCACGAACATCGACTGCAGCTCACCTTTCATGACCTGATATTTCGAATTGCTCATGTCGGCGTCGCTCTGGAACGAGGCGTAGCTGAAGAGCCGCTCGGCCTTCTTCCAGATCGAGTCGGTGAGCTCATAGAGATCGGCCATCTTCGCCGCGCTCTCGGTCCAGCCCTTCGCCTTCACGTCGATTTGCGGGATGAGCGCCGCGAGCGCGTCCTTGTCCTTTACCCAGTCGTCGTACGTCGCGTAGATGTCCTCGACGCGCCACGTGTATTCGACGGGGACCTCGGAGCGCGGCTTCATCGAGTAGTCGGGGACTTCCTTCTCCTGGGCGATCGCGACGCCCGAGAAGAGCAGCGCGAGAGCGAGCGCCGCGAAGAGCGGCACGAGGCGGGCTCTGAGCATGGGTCTCCTCCTTGCGTTGTCGCCGGACGACCCTGCCCGGCGGGGGGTAAAAAAGAAGCCTCGCGTCGAGGGCGCATTTCCCCCTTCGCCGCGAAAGCCTTTCCCACATAGATAATGTACACGACTCTAGGAAAATAGTTTCAGGGAGCGAGCGGATTTTCCGGCCTAAACACGACTCGCCGCGTCTGGATTCAGTCGGCATCCTCGACGAATATCACACGCGCCGTGCCGGTCAGCGCCTTCCCCATATGCCGGTGCTTGCGGCCGGGCGGGATGAAGATGCCGTCTCCCGGATTGAACTTGAAGCTCCCCTCGTCGAAGGTGATCTCGAAGCGGCCTTCGAGCATATACCCGATGTGCCCCTTCTCGCACCAATGCGGCTCGAGATCCCTCGTGTACTCGACGAGACGGAGCCGCCGCGAGCCGTTCGTCACCGCCTTGAACCGGACGCCCTTCATGGGCGATTGCCAGGGGAGATTGTCGAACTCGATCAGATAATCCATCGCTCAACTCCTCGTCTATTTCGTCGCCGCGCGGACTCTTTTTTCGTATGCCGGAACTGTATAATATTTAGAGCGTTGCGTCGATTGTTATTTCAGCCCTGCAATATTCCGGGAACTTTCCTCGAAAAAATATGTAAAGCCGACTTGACAAAGCGCTTTTTCGGGCTATATTGGAAATGTAAAGCTGACTTGACAGAACACGGAAAGGAGTGATCGCATGTACCTGAAAAGCAGAAGAGAGACGATCCTGCCCCTGAGCGTCACGTTCCTGTGCATCTCGACCCTCATGCACCGGATGGCGGGCGGATCGAAATGGATCAACTTCGCGGAGGGCGTCTTCATGGGGATGTCCTTCGCCCTCGCGGTGTTCGCGTTGATCATGGGGGCGCTCGCGAAAAGCCATGAATGAGAGAGTCGCAAACAGCGTCCGGGAGCACCGGAAAGAGGCGGGGCTCACGCAGGAGGAGCTCGCCGCGGCGATGAGGGTGTCGCGGCAGACGATCATCTCGATCGAAAACGGGAAGTACATCCCGAGCCTCCCCCTTGCGCTCAAGCTCGCGCGATTCTTCAAATGCCCGACCGACGAGATGTTCACCCTCGAGGAAGGAGAATGAAATGGCGCCCGGAGGATGGCTCCTCAACATCTTCAAGTGGAAACAGGATGACCTGCTCGACGAGCGCTTCGTCATGCACCGCTTCAAGTCGACGCGCCTCGCCGTGCTCGCCGGCCTGCTCATGCTTCTCGGATTCTTCACGTACGACGCGGTCGCAAACGACATCATCCGGTGGGATCTCTTCGCCGTCTCCGGCGCGATGGCCGTCGTGAAGGTGTGCGCGATGATTTATTACCGGAGAACGAACTGAATACTTGGAAAGGAGTTAGCCATGAAGCGTCTCTCGATCGTGTTGTTGGCGGCCTTCATCGCCGCCGCTTTCGGACAGGCCGCCCTCGCGCCCCTCGGCGCGGCGCTCGATTCCTTCGGCGCGGCATTCGCGAAGGACGCCGCCGTGAAATCAAGCGACGGCATTCCGCTGAGCTACACCCTGCAGGGGAAGGGTGAGCCCGTGATCGTGTTCGTCCATTGCTGGTGCTGCGACAAGGGCTACTGGAAGGACCAGATCCCCTATTTCTCGAAGAAGCACAAGGTCGTCGCCATCGATCTCGCCGGTCACGGCGATTCGGGGCTCGGCCGCGCGGATTGGACCGTCGCCGCGTTCGCGGCGGACGTCGTCGCCGTCGTCGAGGCGCTCAAGCTCGAGAAGGTCATCCTCGTCGGACACTCCATGGGCGGACCCGTGAGCCTCGAGGCGGCGCGTCTCATGCCGAAGCGCGTCATCGGCGTCATCGGCGTCGACACGTTCCAGGATTTCGGCCGGACGATACCCGTCGAGCAGCAGAAGCAGTACCTCGCCGCCTTCCAGAACGATTTTCCGGGATTCACCGATCGCTTCGTGCGGAGCATGTTCCCCGCCGGCGCCGACACGGCGCTCGTCGATCGCATCGCCGCCGACATGGCCGCCGCCCCGCCGGAAGTGGGAATCGGCGCGATGAAGAGCATGCTCGGCTACGATCCGGCGCCGGCCGCAGGCGCCCTCAAGGCGCCGATCCGCGCCGTCAACGCCGACCTGTGGCCGACGAACGTCGAGGAAAACAGGAAGTTCGCCCCCTCGTTCGCCCTGAAGCTCATGCCGGGGCGCGGGCATTTCGTGCAGATCGAGGATCCGGCGACGTTCAACAAGCTCCTCGAGGAAACGATCGCCGAGATCGTGAAGGGGAAGTGATACGCCGCCGGGCGGGGGCGTTCTCGCTCGTGGCGCGCTGCCGCGCCACGACGCGCCCTACACCGCGAGCGTTCCGCGGAGGATCGTGACGGCGTGCCCGCCGAGGATGACGCGGTCGCCGGCGAGGCGTACGCGGACGACCCCGCCCCGCGCGGAGGCCTGATACGCCTTCATCTCCGTTTTGCCGAGCTTGGCGCCCCAGTAGGGGCCGAGACAGCAATGGGCGGAGCCGGTCACGGGGTCCTCGTCCACCCCAACCACCGGGGCGAAGAAGCGCGAAACGAAATCGAATCCCGCGGAGCTCGCGGCCGCCGTGATGACCACGCCGCGGGCCGCGATTCTCGAGAGGCCCGCGAAGTCGGGGGCGCAGTCGCGTACGGCCTCCTGCGATTCGATCTCGACGATATAATCGAATGCGTTCCGCCCGACGTAACGCGGCGTCACGCCGAGCGCCTCGATGAGCCCTTTCGGCGGCTCCGCCGGCTTCTCCGGTTTCACGGGGAAATTGAGCTCGATCATGCCGCCGCTGCGCGCCGCGGTGAGGAGCCCGCTCTTCGTCTGGAAGCGCGCCTCCTCCTTCGGCCCGAGGATGCCGGTCTCCCAGAGAATGTGCGCGCTCGCGAGCGTCGCGTGGCCGCAGAGCTCGACCTCGGCCACGGGCGTGAACCAGCGGAGATTGAAGAGCTCTTTTCCTCCGTGCAGGAACGCCGTCTCCGAGAGGTTCATCTCGCGCGCGATGCTCCGCATCCACGCCTCGTCCCGCGGCTCCTCGAGAAAACAGACGCCCGCGGGATTTCCCGCAAACGGCTTCTCGGTGAACGAATCGACTTTGAATATGTTCTCTTTCACGCAACCCGCCTCTTTCCCTTGACCGGCCTCTCTCACGATGGCTTGCCTCCGCTCCGGAATTTGTACCGGAGCTTCGTATCGGCGCCCTTCTTCTCCCCGCCCGCCGGCTCGAACCGCTGCGCGAGCCATGACACGTTCTTCTCCGGGCCCTTGAGCTTCTTGCTCCAGTCGGGGGGGGCATTCTTGAAGAAAACGTCGTAGCGGATCGTCACGACGCCGTCGAGCGAGTCGTACGGCTTGTCGGCGCCGTACATCTCCTTGAAGAACAGCGGATAGTTATAGGCTTCGGGGAGGGGCGCCATCTCGCCGCGCGGAACCCAACGCAGTATCGAGGCGCTCAGCGCGGCCTGATGGAGGAACACGCCGAGACGCTGGTCCTTCCCGCACATGTCGACGATCGCGGGGTCGAGATACAGCGTGGCGAACGCCTCGCTCCACCGTTTCATGATTCCGTGCTCCGGACGCACGGCGAGAAGCCCCGCGTTGAAGTAGGGACGCACCGTCGCATCCCCGGTGACCGTCTTCATCGGAAAGACGGCGGTCTCCGGAACGGCGAGCCTCTCGTAGACGCGGCTCCAGAAGGCGTCGGGCTTCTCCGAATGGAGGGAGCCGATGTTCCGGTGCATGACGGGACGGTAGCCGAGGTTTGCGCTCTTCGCGAGCGCGAGCTCCCCCGGCTCCGCGAGCACGACGGTGTCCTCGTCCATCCAGACGAGAATCGAGGCGCCGCCCTTCGCCTCTTTCTCGGCGCGCGCCGCCGCGAACACCTTTCCCGAGAACGGAAACGCGCGCGCGTCGGCGGGCGCGTCGCTCGGACGCACCTCCGCGTCGAGGGGAGCGAAGCGCTTCACGAGCTTCGCCTGCGTCTTCAGAAGGCTCGACGGGACGTAGATCCGGACCGGCGCCTCGGCGAACCGGCCGCCGAACGTCCGGATGCTCTCGACGAGCACGAGCGTGTGCCGGAGCTGCTCCGCGTCCCCGGCATACGAGGCGAAAACGACGGGGCGCGCCGCGGCGGCGAGACACGTCCCCGGAACGATTACGATCATCGCGAGAATAAGAAGCAGATTTCTCATCTTCGGTCCTCCTCGAAGAATCGGATGCACTTCTTTAATGTAGCAGGAAATGCGGGGGGAACGCAAAACAGAATGGACGCTACTTGCCGCCGCACACGAGCGTCATGATGAAGAACAGAAGCAGAAGCACTACAAACGTGAGAACGAAGGACTTCATTTCGCATCACCTGCGAGATCATTGGGGATTCTTGTGAGAGTCTATGGGGCGCCGCGGCCGAATGCGCCCACCACGCTTCGCCATTTTCCCCACGAACGGCGCCCCACACTATTACATACACAAAAGGGGCGTCTTTTGTTCCCGGGAGAATGAGGGAAAATCGTTGCAAAACGCGGCGGCGCCGAGGCGAAGAAACGACCGAATCT
>JBFYZJ010000046.1:0-4420 GCA_041309565.1 Candidatus Krumholzibacteriota bacterium | reverse complement strand
GACCGCGCTGCGCGCGCTCAGGGGGGCGCTGAAGCGATTCGCCGACATCGAGCGCCTCCTGTCGCGGATCACCGCGCGGAAGGCCGGTCCACGCGAGCTGCTGGCCCTCGCAGACGCTCTCGAGCGGGCGCCCGGGATCGCCGAGGCCGCGGGACGCTTCGGCGCCGACGCGATCGGCGCCGCGGCGCGCGACGTTTCGACGACGACCGCCTGCCTCGACGAGATACGGCGCGGCATCGATCCCGCGAGCCCGCCGCATCTCCGCGAGGGAGGCTATATCCGGAGAGGCTTCCGGGAGGACCTCGACGCCATCGCGGGGGAATCCGCGGCGGGCAAGGCGTGGATCGCGCGGCTCCAGGAGTCGGAGCGGGAGCGAACCGGCATCGCGACGCTCCGCGTCGGATACAACCGGGTTTTCGGCTACTATATCGAGATCTCGAGGGCGAACGACCAAAAGGTCCCGGATGACTACATCGTCAGGCAAACCCTGGTATCGTCGCAACGCTACGTTACGGAGGATCTCAAATCGAGGGAACAGGCGATCATCAGCGCCGACGCCCGGCGGATCGCGCTCGAGCGCGAGATATTCGACGCGATATGCGAGTCGGTATCGCGCGAAAGCGAGCTCGTCCAGCGCATCGCCGCCGCCGTCGCGGCGCTCGATGTCCTGTCCTCCCTCGCCGCGATCGCGCTCGACCGGAGCTACTGCCGCCCCGAGATCAATGAAACGGGGGATCTCGTCGTCGCCGGCGGACGGCATCCCGTCGTCGAGCGCATATCCGGAAAGGACTTCATTCCCAACGACGTCGAGCTACGGTCGAGCGGAAAGAGCTTCGTCATCCTCACGGGGCCGAACATGGGGGGAAAATCGACGTACATCAGGCAGGCGGCGCTCATCTCCCTGCTCGCGCATGCCGGAAGCTACGTTCCGGCCTCCCGGGCGTCCGTCGGGCTGCTCGACCGGATATTCACCCGGGTAGGATCGAGCGACAACCTCGCGAGAGGCCAGAGCACCTTCCTCGTCGAGATGGGGGAGACCGCGAAAATACTCAACAACTGCACGAACAGGAGCCTGGTCATCCTCGACGAGATCGGGCGAGGGACGAGCACCCTCGACGGTCTGAGCATCGCATGGGCCGTTTCGGAGTTTCTCCTCGAGGGGGACGGACCGAAGCCGAAGACCCTTTTCGCGACGCATTACCACGAGCTCACCGCTCTCGCCGACCGCTTCCCCCACGCCCGGGCCATGCGGGTCGAGATCAAGGAATGGGGGGACCAGATCGTGTTCCTCTACGCGATCCGCGAAGGGGCGAGCGACCGGAGCTACGGCATACAGGTCGCCCGTCTCGCGGGCCTGCCCGAATCGGTCATCCGGCGAGCCGGCGAAATTCTTGCGGGGCTCGAACGGGAGAAGATGAGCGCCGCCCCGCCGAGCGTCAACCCGGGGATTCAGCGGTCGCTTTTTCCCGAGCCCGATGACATTAAAAGAAGTTTACAATCAATTGATATTAATTCAATTACACCACTAGAAGCCCTCAAGATCATCGTCGAGCTCAAAAGGAAGGCCAAAGCGTAGCCCCGGCACCCTTCTGGCTCGACTTATGCTAAAAACCTATCGGGTAACTCTATTGTGCGGCAAATCGATGCGGGAGCGGCTTGTGTCCGGTGCGAGCATCAAGATAGCCATACTCGGCGGAGGCGAGGAAGAGCTCAATGTTCTGAGCGAATTCCATCGCACGCCCGACGTGGACATCATCGGCGTGTACGACCGGGATCCCCGGGCCGTCGCGCTCGAGATCGCCGAGATTATCGGCATCCCCGCGTTCTCCGACGACGCATTCCTCGAAACGTTCCGCAAGGCCGATTATGTCATCGTGACGGACCAGCGCAGACTCTACGAGCGGGAGATCGGCCTGCTCCGGAAAGAGCGCAAACGGATCGTCAATCCGGCGGAGGCGGTGGATCATTTCGCTCCGGGAGCGCCGGGCAGGGACGGGGCGGCCGCGCGCCCGTGGCCCGCGCATCTCGATGACGCGCTCCAGTACATGAGCCATATCACGGATCGGGAGCGCCTCCTCAAATGGCTCCTCGATATATCGATCAGGGCCATCGGCGCATCGAGCGGATCCATCATGCTGTATTCCTCCGAGAGCCGAGAGCTCTATATCGGCTATGCGAACGGACTGAGCTCGGAGGTCGTCGAGCACACGAGGCAGAAGCTCGGCGAAGGAATCGCGGGGACGGTGGCCCGGACCCTCAAGCCGATCCTCATCACCGAGATCGTCGACACGCCGCTCTACCGGAACGGCCGGGAGCGCGATGATATCGCGAGCTCCCTATCGGTGGCGCTCGTCCACGAACAGAAGCTTCTCGGCGTCCTGAACGTCTCGACGAGCGGCGACGAAAAGAAGCTGGGCAATCTCGATCTCGAGACCATCACCCATCTCGCCTCGAAGATCTCGCCGATCCTCAACCAGCATCTCATGATCGACGCGCACGCGGTCAAGGAGAGCGAATTCCAGATCCGCAGCTATCTCGAGACGCTCTTTCACCAGGAAATCGGATTTCACGAGAAGTTCACCGTGCTCACGCGGTTTCTCGTCCAAGAGCTGAAAGCGGATACCGTCGCGATCTACACCGCAACGGACGAGGGAGACTGGCTCATTCTCGGCGGCAGCGACCAGCAGCTGCCGGCCGGGGAAACGACGCCAAGGATTCACTGCAACCGGGGAGCGCTCGCGCGCGCCTTCATCGGCCGGGAGGAGATCCTCATGACCGAGGCGAGCCACGCGGCGGGACTTCAGCTCAAGACGGGGGACGGCGTCATCACCTCGATTTACATTCCGCTCGTGCACAACGAGGCGCTCGGCGTCATGGTGATCGAGTTCTCCAGCCTGAGCGCGCAGCAGACATTCTTCCGGCTCAAGGACGCCCTGCGATTCCAGGTGGCGTTCTTCACGTACGCGCAGATCCGGGAGCTCCGCCAGGCGCGGAAGCTCGAGAGCCTCGAGGAGCTCTCCTCGCTCGCCCCGACGTTCGTCGCGTTCGAGGACCTCGCGGCGCATTTACGGAGACTGCCGGCGCTCCTCTCGTCCCTCGTGAAGGCGTCGATCGGGAGTCTGCATTACGAAAGCCCCGATCGTTCGGAATCGGCGTACCACCAGTTCCCGGACGATGAGAAGGAGCGGCGCAGCAGGCTCGAATACGACGCGGAGATGCTCGAAACGGTCAAGGAGAAAGGGGAGCCGATTTGCACGAGCTATCTCTCGGCGGATCTCAGGCTCCTCGACAAACCGCCGCTCTACCGCTCGGCCATCGGTTTTCCTCTCTTCAAATCCGGGGATACGAGCGTTGTCTTCATCGGATACGACAAGGTTCCCACGACGCCTCTCGATTCTTCCATCTTCGGGGAGCACGAGACGGACCTGCTCCGCAAAGTCTCCGATATCCTCGCGCCGATGTTCTCGAAAACGTCGGTGACCACGAAGGAGCCCGAAACGTTCACCTTCGACGATCTCCTGCGCTACAACCAGAAGCTCATGCTCGAGCGAATCGGCGAAGAGATCGAGCGCGCGGAGCGATACCACCACGGATTCACCGTTACCGTGTTCAAAATCAATGGATTGCAGAATATCCTGAGCGCCGACCATTCGGCCGGGCTGCGGCTCGTCAACGAGCTCAGCGTCGGCGCGCGAACGCAGGTTCGAAAGACCGATTTCTTCTCGTGGACCGAGCCCGATCTCTTCATCGTCATGTCGGTCGAGGGCTACCAGCGAATGGGTTATCTCGAGAATCGCATCCGGGATCTCATTTCGAAGCGCCTCGAAGAGAGAGGGTATTACGAAACGGCCGGCTACTATCCCACGAACGGGTACGCCGTGTTCCCCGGCACGTCGGCGAGCGCCGCCGAGCTCATCAACGAAGCCAAATCGAGAATTCCCGCCTAGATTTTCAGAGGCTTTTACGCATTGCGGAACGAACGCGCCGTGTGATAGCTTTCCCGGTGAAGCGGGGCTCTTCATGCGCCGTCGGCCCGCTTCCGATTACCCGTGCCTCGGAGGGGGATGTGGCTCCCATTCAAAAACTGCTCCCGGAGGTCGCCGCGAGAATCGCCGCGGGCGAGGTCGTCGAGCGCCCGGCGAGCGCCGTCAAGGAGCTTATCGAGAATTCCCTCGACGCGGGGGCGACGCGGATCGCGATCGATCTCGTCGACGGCGGGAAGGCTTCCATCAGAATCGAGGACAACGGCGTCGGGATTCCGGCGGGGGAGCTTCCGCTCTCGGTCGAGAGCTTCACGACGAGCAAGATTTCGCGCGTCGAGGACATCGGGCGCGTCGGCACGCTCGGATTCCGCGGCGAGGCGCTCGCGAGCAGACGGGCCGTGAGCAGGTTCACGATTCGATCGCGCGCGCGTGAGGAC
>JBFYZJ010000045.1:0-2815 GCA_041309565.1 Candidatus Krumholzibacteriota bacterium | reverse complement strand
GCCGGAGGATGGCCCGGGCCGGAGCGCCTCGGTCTCCGCGGGCACCTACCGCAGCGCCGACGGCGCGCTCTCGTTCTCCGGCGGGAAGAGCGCCTTCCACTACTCGTGCGCGCTCTCGGGCGCCACGACCGAGGGACCGGCGTCGAACAATTTCTACCGGAGCACGGCCTTCTCGGGCTCGATCTCGAGCCGGATGACCGCGACGACGAGCCTCGGCGTGAACGTGCGGTACCGCGACGCGGCAACCGGCCTCGGCGGCCCCCGATTCGATCCCGATCCGAACGCGACGCAGGACGGCGGACATTTCGTCGTTTCGACTCAATACCGACAGTTCGTCACCGGCCGGTGGAGCCATTCCGTGCGGGCCTCCTATCTCTCGCGCGAGATCACGTGGAGCGATCCGGTCGACCCGGCGGAGACCGGCCCCTTCGCGGGGGACGGCTTCTCGGAGATCGACTCCCGCGTCACGGATGCCGCCTGGCAGAACGATCTGCGCTTTTCGGAGAGCGTGTGGCTCGTCTCGGGCCTCGAATGGAAGGAGGAGCGGACGGAAAACAGCGGCTACTCTCCGTTCGGCACGACGACCTTCGACGACCGGATCCGGAACGCGAGCGTCTTCGCGAACGGCATCTTCGATTTCAAGGGGATCCCGACGGCCTCTGCCGGCGTCCGCGTCGACGATCACAGCGAGTTCGGCTCCGTCGCCACGTACAAGCTCTCCCTCTCGTATCCGGCGCCGCGGACCGGCCTCGTGCTCAAGGCGTCGGTCGGGACGGGATTCCGCGCCCCGAGCCTGAACGAGCTCTACTACCCCGGCTACGGCAATCCAGCCCTCGCCCCCGAGCGCACGCTCGGCTGGGACGTCGGATTCCACCGCGATTTCGCGGCGGGCAGGGCCGCTCTCGAATGCGCCTGGTTCGAGAACTTCTACCGCGACATGATCTCCTTCAATCCGGACACGTGGCTCGCGGACAACGTCGGGAGGGCGGAGAGCCGCGGCGTGGAGGTCCAGTCGACCGTGCGCCCGTCCGGCGCGCTGACGCTGCGGGGGTTCTACTCCTTCACGGACACCGAGGACCTCGACACGGGAAAGCAGATGCTCCGGAGACCGCGGCACAGCGGCGGGGGAAGCGTCTCGTACCGTCTCGGCCCCCTGGAGACGCTCCTCGCCGCCTCCCGCGTCGGCGCGCGGCTCGACAACGATTTCGGCGGCCCTTTCGGGGAATACTACAACCCGGCGTACACCCGCGTCGACGCAACGGTCACGTTCCGGGCCGGCGGCGCGAGCGAAACCTTCCTCACGGTGAGCAACGCGGCGGACGAGCGATACGACGAGATCGCGGGGTACCCCGCTCCCGGAACCCGCTTCACGCTCGGGACGAAAGTGGACTTTTAGCCGGCGCCGTGGTATGCTCGGGCCGGCAGTAAACCGAAGGAGGCCTCACATGGCAGTGGCACGGGTGACCGAGATCGTTTCGTCCTCGGCGAAGAGCTGGGAAGACGCGGCGCGCGCGGGCTTCGAGCGCGCGAGCAAGACGCTCCGCGGGATCACGGGGATCGAGATCCTCAAGCAGACGGCGCACGTCGAGAAGAACAAGATCATCGAGTACCGCGTGACGATGCGCGTGCTCTTCGTGCTCGAGAAGTAAGGGACCCCGCGTTCATTCGGTCCGGTACTCCTCGGCGCGATGGCGCACGATGACGCCGTCGATCATGTAGATCACGTCCTCGGCGATGTTCGTCGCGTGGTCGGCGATGCGCTCGAGGTGCCGCGAGCACGAGAGCAGGTGAATGAGGCTCTCGAGATGCTCGGGCTTCTTGCGGATGGCGTCCTGGATCCGGGTGTACATATCGCGGTTCATCGAGTCGATCTCGTCGTCGGTTTCGAGGACTTCGTACGCGAGCCTCGCGTCCTGCTTCATGAGGGCGTCGAGGCTCTTCTTCATCATGGCTTTCGTCTTCTCGGCCATGAGCGGAAGATCGAGCGGCACGTCGGGGCGCTCGCGCGTCGCGAGGAACTTCGCCCGCTCGGCGATGTTGACCGCGAGGTCCCCCATACGCTCGAGGTCGTTGTTGATCTTGAGAATGGCCACGATGAACCGGAGGTCCCCCGCGACGGGCTGATGGAGCGCGAGCACCTTGAGACATTCCTCCTCGATCGTCACCTCCGTGTCGTCGATGCTCGGGTCGATCTCGATGACCTCCTCGGCGAGCGTCGAGCTCCGCTCGGCGAGGGACTGAACCGCCTTGTAGACGTTATCCTCGACCGTCGCGCTCAGCGCGAGAATCCGCTTTTTGAGATTCTCGATCTCCATCTCCAGATGCTTCGACACGATTCACACCGTCCTTCGATTCATCATCCGAAACGTCCCGTGATGTAGTCCTCGGTCTCCCGGGCCTCCGGCTTCGTGAACAGCCGGTCCGTATCACCGAATTCTATCAGACGGCCCTCGTAAAAGAAAGCGGTCATATCGGACACGCGGGCCGCCTGCTGCATATTGTGCGTGACGATGACGATCGTGTAGTCGCCGCGGAGCTCCCCGATGAGGTCCTCGATCCGGGTCGTGGAACGCGGATCGAGCGCCGAGGCCGGCTCGTCCATGAGGAGGATCTGAGGATCGACCGCGATCGCCCGCGCGATGCAGAGGCGCTGCTGCTGCCCGCCGGAGAGCCCGAGCGCGCTGTGGTCGAGACGGTCCTTCACCTCGTCGAAGAGGGCGGCGCGCCTGAGGCTGCGCTCGACGATCTCGTCGAGCGTCCCGCGGTCGCCCAGGCCGTGGATGCGGGGCCCGAAGGCGACGTTGTCGTACACGCT
>JBFYZJ010000044.1:0-3035 GCA_041309565.1 Candidatus Krumholzibacteriota bacterium | reverse complement strand
TTCCTCGACAATCGCCTCATGGAAGTGATCGTCTATTTCCGCGACACGAGCCGCCCGAAACTAGACTGGCTCAAGATGCAGCTCGAGGGGCGGTACAATACGGAAGCGATCGCCGAGGACGGGAAGTACGAGATGGCGCAGAAGACGTACCGGCTCGCCGCGCCGCGCATGTCGATCACGCTCCGCCGCATCACGAAGAAAGAAGTGACGGAGCTCTACATCCAGTATCTCCACGACGAGCTGCACCGGCGGCTCGTCGAGAGGAAACAGGGCGCCGGGAGCAAATAGCCGGTCCGCGCGGACCGGCCCGAACCGCCCGCGATCAGGATTCCGGCGAACTAGCGCACGAGCACGATCTTCCTCGTCTCGACCGCGTTCCCCGACCGCAGCGCGCAGAAGTAGATGCCCGAAACGGCCGTGCCGCCCGAGAGCGTGCGCCCGTTCCAGACCGCCTCGTGGCGGCCCGCCTCCTTCTCCCCGTCGAGAATCACGGCGATCCTCCGGCCGGACACGTCGTAGATCGCGAGCTGCACGCGGGAACGCGCGCTCAGATCGAAGACGATGCGCGTCGACGGATTGAACGGATTCGGGTAGATCGATGCGATGCGCGTCGCCGGCGGCGTGACGGTGTTCCCGTCCGTTCCCGTCGGCACGGCGGATGCGTAGCAGCCGGTCCGCGCCCGATCGTGTCTGAACATCGGCCACCAGAGATTGCCCGTCGAATACGCTCCGATCAGCTCCTCGCACCGGATGGAGCCCCCTGCCGCTCCCGAGATCGTGACGAGCTCCACGCGACCGTCGCGATCGATATCGTCCGCGGCCGCCGATACGCTCGAGCCTCCCGCGAGATCGATCGGGAAACCCTCGGCCGACTCGCCGAGAGAATTCCACGAGAGGAATTCTCCCGCCGGCCCTCCGGCCATGCTCTCGACGGCGCCGCCGATCGAGATCGCCGAGGGCATGGGGCCCGCCGCGGTCTCCCATGCGCCGGCGCTCCGCGGCCACCCGCCGAGGATCGCGCCGTCGTCGTCGATCGCCGTCACCGCGCCCTCCCAGTGCCCCGGCGGCGGCGAGGCGACAAACAGGCTCGACGAAACGGCGATCTCCAGCTCCCCGTCTCCATCCATCTGCGCGAGCGCGGGAGACGTCTCGATGCGCCCGCTGACGCGCGGCGCCCCCGGCCAGGTCGAGCCGTCGTGCTTCCACGCGTAGACGGCGCCGTTCGCCGCGCCGGCGACGATCTCGAGATCCCCGTCGGGCGCGATGACGTTTCCGATCACGGGATCGGCGACGATTACCGTGTCGACGACGACCGGCCACGCGCCGCCGTACGGAGTTCCGTCCGCGTTGACGAGATGCACGCGCGAAGCCGGGAGGATCGTGGTGTCGAAGGCGACCGCCGCGATCTCGAGATCGCCGTCGCCGTCGACGTCTCCCACGGCGGGAGCGGTCATCGTGCCCGTGCCGTCGATATACGGCCACGAGCCCGCGAGCGGCGAGCCGGCCCCGTCGAGGGCATAGAGCGCTCCGCCCGCGCTGCACAGCACTTCGCATTTTCCGTCACCGTCGAGATCGGCGAGCGCGGGCGTCCGGTAGACGGCGCTCCCCGTCGGATATTCCCAGAGCTTCGCGCCCAAATAATCATAGGCGTAGATCTTCCCGTCGCGGGCGCCGATCACGACTTCCTTCCGATAGTCGCCGGCGATGTCGGCCACGGCCGGCGAGGAAAAGAGCGTGTCGCCGATCATGACGGGCCACCCCGCCGCGCTGTCGCCGTTCGCCTTCAAGACGTAGAGCCGCCCGTCGTCGCATCCGACGATCGTTTCGAGATCCGTTTCGTCGGCGTCGAGGCTCGCGATCGCGGGAGAGGTATGGAATCCCGAACCGATCGCCGCGGGCCAGCCCGGTTGCGGCGGGAAGGTCCACGCGATCTCGTGCGGGCCGCTCGCGTTGTTCGCCTCGTCCATTTCGAGGACCGAATCCCCCGTGTCGACCCGGAACCAGCTCTTCCACGTCTCGAGCGCGAGCGCCTGCTCCCAACCGGTCGTCCAGACGAGGGAGTCCCCCGCTGCTATGCTGTCGACGAAGAGCCGCTGGTCCCCCGCCGTTTCGGGCGGCGGCAGGGCGTCGGCGTCGAGGTAATAATCGACGAAGAAATCAGTCGCGGGGAGCTCGCCGGTGTTCCTGATTTTCACCGTTGCGCGGACGCTGTCCCCGAAGACCGGCCGCACGGCGCTGAGCTCGACGCCCGCGATCGCGAGATCGGGGCCCTTCACGCATCCGACGCCGAGCGCGCCGATGAGCTCCGCGCAGGGGCTCAGCGCGGGAGCGCACGGCGAGAGAGCGCTGATCGAGAGGACGGGCGGTGTGAGGCCGGCGTCGCAGAACACGGGATCGACCGAGATGTTGCCGTCGATTCCGGTCCGGTCGGAGATCGATCCCGTATAATCCCCCCCCGCGTTGCCGAATACGTCGCAGCACGAAATGGACGCGCCGATTGCGGTCGTTTCTCCGAAGATGCCTCCGCCGATCGCGGCGTGCGAAACGACGCATCGCGCGAGCGACGGATTCCCGCCGATGCCCACGTAGACGCCGCCGCCGCTCACGTCGGCGGAATTTCGATAGACGGTGCAGCTGCCGAACTGCGGCGTCGAGTTGATCATGGCGATCGCGCCGCCGGAGCGGGCCGCGGCGTTGTCGTGGAACACGCACGAATCGACGACCGAGCTCGACCCCGAGAAATAAAGGCCTCCACCGTCGTGATCGGCCTCGTTCGAGCGGAACGTCACGTTCCTGATCGTCGGCGAGGCGTTCGTGACGGCGATCCCCCCGCCGTACCACGGTGAATAGCAGCTGTCGATGACGCAGCCCTCGATCGTCACCGAGGAGTTGGTGCAGTAGATGCCCCCGCCAAGGATAGTGGTCGATCCGTTCTTGATCGTGAGATCCCGCAGCTCGATGACCTTGGCGACCGTCGGGAACGTGAAGATGCCGCTTCCAAGGCCGGCGCCGTCGACCGTCGTGAGCGCGGCGCC
>JBFYZJ010000043.1:0-7801 GCA_041309565.1 Candidatus Krumholzibacteriota bacterium | reverse complement strand
ATCCGGAGGGCGTCAGTTTCGCCATATTGCTCATGAACGCGTTTACCCCGCTCATCGACCGGTACGTGACCCCGTCCGTGTTCGGTGCGCGGAAGGAGAAATCGAAGAAGGCGGCCGCGTAGCGACGCGCGCGCCCCGCGATCCGCGCGGAGAGGCGCCGCAGAAGGGATGCACCCCATGAAGGAGACATTGAGGCTCTGCTTCGTTCTCACCCTGATCGGCGCCGTGTGCGCCGCGGTTATGGCGGCCGTCGATCAGCAGACGAAGGCGCCGATCGCGAAGTCGAAGACGGCCGAGAAGATGGACGCCGTGAAGGTCGTCATGCCGCCGACCGACAACGATCTCGAGAAGGACCAGATCACCATCAAGGACGAGGATATGCAGATGGAGATGACGTTTTTTCCGGGCAAGAAGGACGGGGTCGTCATCGGCGCGGCGTTCCTCGCCATCGCTCCGGGCGGCTACTCGGGCCCGATCGAGGTCCTCGTCGGTGTCGATACGGCCGGCGTCGTCACGGGGGTCGAGATCGTGAAGCACGCCGAGACGCCCGGCCTCGGGAGCAAGATCACGACGCCGATGTTCAAGGGCCAGTTCATCGGCAAAAGCGTCAAGGATCCGGCGAACTGGAGCGTTATGAAGGACGGGGGCCCGTTCAAGCAGATCACGGGGGCGACGATCTCGTCGCGCGCCGTGACGAGCGCCATCGCGAGCGGCCTCGAGTTTCTCGAGGCCCACAAGGCGGAGGTGTTCGGCGTTTCGAAGGAGGGCGCGGCCGGGAAGCCGGCGGGCGCGACGGACGCCAAACCCGAATGCGAGGGGACGCCCGCGGGCAAGGGGAAGAAGTAATGGGGGCGATGAAGGAATTCACCAAGGGGCTCTGGGCCGAGAACCCGATCTTCCGGATCGTGCTCGGCATGTGCCCGACGCTCGCGATCACGACCGAGGCATTCAACGGGATCGGCATGGGGCTCGCCGCCACCTTCGTTCTCGTCGGCTCGAACGTGATGATCTCGGCGCTCCGCAACTTCATCCCGAAGAAGATCCGCATCCCCGGCTACATCGTCATCATCGCGACCTTCGTCACCGTCGTCGATCTCGTCATGAACGCCTATTTTCATCCCATTTACCAGAAGCTCGGCATCTTCATCCCGCTCATCGTCGTGAACTGCATCATCATGGGAAGGGCCGAGGCGTACGCCCAGAAGAACGGCGTGATCTACTCGCTGCTCGACGGGCTCGGGATGGGGCTCGGGTTCACGATCTCGATCGTAGCGATCAGCATGATCCGCGAGCTCATCGGGTTCGGCACGATGTTCGGCGCGCGGATCATGGGGCAGGCGTACGTGCCGTTCCTCCTCATCATCCTCGCGCCCGGCGCGTTCATTCTGCTGGGCTCCATGCTCGGGGGGATGAATCGCCTCGAAATGTACATGGCGAAGAAGGCGGGGCGCACGCCCACCTTCCGCAAGGAGCACGACTGCGCGAGCTGCGAGGTCTTCGGCGGCTGGTTCGACCGCGGCGAGAAGGGTCCCGCAGCGGCCAAGTAGCGACTGCGGATCGCGCGCGGCCGGCGCCGTTCTCTAGAAGCGGACGAGATGCCCGAGGTACAGGGCGAACGCGATGCCCGCGGCGTGCAGAATCCACCATCCGACCCGACCCCTCATGAAATGCTTCACGGCGCTACCTCCACAGATAATGCCCGAGAGCGAAGATCGCGCTCAGGTAGACGAAGTGCTTCGTCCACCAGAACGGGGTGAAGAGCCTCCCCATGCCGTTCGGATGGTAATGGAGCAGAACGAGCTGCCCGAGAAGCAGCTTCGGGAAGAGGAGGAGGATGCTCGAGAGCATCGTTCCGAACAGGATTCCCCGGAACGTGAGCGGCGCCGGTAGATTTCCGAGGCTCAGCGCCGCCATCGTGATCGCGCCGATGACCACGCTCATGCCGTTGAGCAGGTAGCCGGCGACGAACGTCCGGCGATAATTCAGGAGCAACGGCGTCGCGACGACGCCGAGGATCCCCGCGATGAACGGCACGAGGAAGGCCGGGTTCGAGGGATCGGCCGGATCGAACGACACCGGATGAGCGCTCGCATGGAGGAGCCAGCCGCCGAGCGACAGAAGAACGATAGCGCCGATGGGGAGCCGGAGCTCCTTTCTGATCATATCGCACCGCCTTTCGCGAACGATTTTCCGCCCGCCTCACTGCTTCCGCGAGGTGTCCGCCGCCGCGGGAGCCGTCTTCGGGCCGCCCGCGGGCCGGGAAATGGACCGTATCCAGTCTTCGATCCGCTCGATCTCCTTGGCCGAAAACGGCGCCGCGTTGATCGGCATGCGGGTTCCCTTGATGCCCTTGTCGCCGCGCAGCTTCATCAGGAAATAGCTCTTCTCGGGAGCGCGCGTGTCGACGAGCTTGAGCGTGTTGATCTGCCGGCTCGGCACGTCCTTCACCGCCGCGACGATCGTTCCGGGCTCGAGGTTGAGCCCCGCCTTCGGATTCTTCGTGTTGTGGCATCCGGAGCAGCGCTTGCTGATGAGGGGAACCGCGCCGGCATGGGCCGCCTTCGCCGCGGAATCGGGGGGGAGGGCCTTCAGCGCCGAGTCAGCGGCGGCCGCTCCCTTCGACGCCGGCTGCTGCGCCAGAATCGAAGCACATAATCCGAGCGATCCGATGAGCGCGCAGAGCAGGACCGCGAGCGCCAGGGGCCGCGTGCTTTTCTGGGCCATGGGAGTCGTCTCCTTTCGGTTCGAACGATCATGGAGTCGCGCGAGCGTTCTTCAGGGAGAGCCGCCGGTCGATGTCTCCCGCCGCGCGGTACGTGATCCCGTCTCCGTCCGCCAGGGCGAAGAGCGCCGCGACGCCGGCGAGCCGTCCGGCGGCCGCGCGCCCCTCGTCGGGGCCGAGGACGAAGAGCCCCGTCGAGAGCGCGTCCGAGGCGAGCGCCGTCCGCGCGACGACCGTCACGCTCAGGACGCCCGAGACGGGCCTTCCCGTTCGCGGATCGATGATGTGGCCGTAGCGCTCGCCGTCGATCTCGACGAAATTTTCGTAGTTACCCGACGTCGCCACGGCCTCGTCGCGGAGCACGAGCGTTCCCGCCGTCTCGAGGCCCCCGCGCGGATCGCGGACCCCGACCGCCCAGCCGTCGCGTCCCGGGGGCGCGCCCATCGCGTAGATGTTGCCCCCGATGTTGACGAGCGCGCTCCGGACGCCGAGCCCCGCGAGCACCGCGACGCAGCGGTCGACGGCGTATCCCTTCGCGATGCCGGCGAGATCGATCTGCATGCCGGCGGGGAGCGTCACGGTCGACGCCGCGGAGTCGATGGCCACCGCGCCGTACCCAACGTGCGAGCGCGCGAGCGCGATCTCCTCGTCCGACGGAAGCTTCGGCTCCCCTCCCTGAAAGCCCCAGAGCCGGACGAGGGGGCGGACCGTCACGTCGAAGGCGCCCGCGGTTGCGCGCGCGTAGAAGAGGGAGCTGTCGATGAGGGCGTAGAGCTCGCTCGAAACGGCGATGGGAGCGCCGCCCGCCGCTTCGTTGAGGCGGGATATCTCGCTCGTCGGCCGCCACGTGCTCATGACGCTCTCGATGCGGTACATCTCGCTGAAGGCCGCCAGGGCGGCGCGCTCGGCGTCGGCGTCGCTCATGCCGGCGACGGTCACCCACGCCTTCGTTCCCATGACGAAGGTCTCTTTCGTGTAGGGCACGGGGGGCTCGCAGGCCGCCGCGAGGATCGCCACCGCCACGAGGGTCGAAGCGAGCAAGCGGGCGCGCGAGCCGCTCCGCCCGAAGGGGTGTGGCGCCGGAGCCGGGCTCATCATCGATTATCGGGCTTTCCGAGAAGCTTGAACATCCTTCTCTTGTATTCCTCGACGCCGGGCTGGTCGAAGGGATTGACGCCGAGCAGGCGCGCGGAGACCGCGACGGCGAGCTCGAAGAACATGAACAGCTCCCCGACCGGGCCGGGAGCGATCGTTCCCGTTTCGATCGCGAGGACGGGTATTCCCCCCGCGGCGTGCGCCTCGCGCGTGCCGGCGAACGCCGTGCGGTTCACCTCGCTCAGCCGCCGCCCCGCCAGATAGTTCAATCCGTCGTCGTCGCTCTCCTCGGCGGGAATCGCGATATCGGCGCGCGGCTCCGCGGCCGAGAGAAAGGTCTCGAGAATGCTTCGCGGCCCTTCCTGCAGGTACTGGCCGAGCGAATGCAGGTCGGTGCTCATGACCGTCGACGCGGGGAAGAGCCCCCGGCCGTTCTTCCCTTCCGATTCGCCGGCGAGCTGCTTCCACCATTCGCACAGCGAGGCGAGCTCGGGGTGGAAGGTCGACAGCACCTCGACGGAGGTTCCCGCGCGGTGGAGGAGGTGCCGGAGCGCCGCGTAACGGACCGCGTCGTTGCCCGCGTCGTCACGCGTGTACCGCGCGAGCGCCGCCGCGGCGCCTTCGAGCATCTCGCGCACCGGGATACCGGCGACGGCGCACGGGAAAAGGCCGACCGGGGAGAGCACGCTGAAACGGCCGCCGACACCCGGGGGGATGGCGAAATCCGCGTACGACTCCTTCGCGGCGATCTTCCGGAGCGCTCCCGACTCGCGGTCGGTCACGGCGACGATGCGCCGGCTCGCCCCTTCCTCGCCGAAGCGGTCGAGGATCATGCGCCGCAGGATGCGGAACGAGAGGGCCGGTTCGAGCGTCGTTCCCGACTTGGAGATGACGCAGATCGCGAACCGCTTTCCCGCGAGCCCCGCGAAGAGCCGCTCGTGATATTCGGGGGAGAGGTTGACGCCGGCGAAGAGGACGGGGAACGGCGCCTCCCGGGGGAGCGCCTCGATCGCCGCGCGGGCGCCGAGATACGAGCCGCCGATCCCGACGACGACGAGACAATCGTTCTCGTCCTGAATCCGTTTCGCCCGGTCGACGAGCCGCTCGGTCTCGCTCCGGGACACGAGCGGCAGGTCGAGCCACCCGAGCATGTCCGCGCCAACGCCCTCACGTCGCACGAGCGCGCGGAGCTCGTCGAGCGCGGCGGGAACGGCGGCGGCCAGCGCGTCCTCCGGCACGAACCGGCGCGTCAACGAGAAATCGAGTGTGAGCATAGTGCCTTTCCGTCATGCGGCGGCTGCGATCGGGACGGCGCCCGCGGGATATCCGGGCCCCGTTACGCTCCCCCGACGATCGAGCGCTCCGCGAGCCGCACCGTCTCTTCCGTGTGGGCGATCGTCTCGTCGCGGAGGCGCCTCGCCTCGGCGAGCGTCTCGCTCCGGAATCGCTCGTCGGCGATGCCGGGGAGGTTGATCGCCACGTTGAGGAACGCTCCCTCCGCGGCGGCGCGCGCCGCCAGCGCGGCGACTCCGCCGTCGCTGATCGAGTTCTTGTTTCCGTGCTCGACGACGGTCCGCGCGAGCGTCGCCGCCTCGAGCGCGCGAGCGACAACGCCGAGGGGGACGAGGGTGGCTCCCTTCGTCGCTTCCTGAATCGCCGCCTCGCGAACCCTCTTTTCCTCGCCGGTTCCCTTCGGAAGGCGCATGGCTTCCATGACCTTGTTGAACGCGTCCGTGTCGCGGTCGACGTCGGCGAGGAAGGCGACCTTCAGCTCCTGCGCCCGGACGCCGGCGCGCTCCATCTCGCCGCACGCGGATTCGTATCCCTTCTTGCCGTGGGTAAGCGCGGCGACCATCGCGGACAGGGCGCCGCTCAGCGCCCCGCAGAGCGCCGCCACGCTTCCGCCGCCGGGGGCCGGCGCGTCCGTCGAGAGAACGTCCGCGAACTCGCCGATCTTCATTCCGACGAGCGGCCCATCGGTCCTGAACTGGTATTCGATGATCTTCTTCGCGGGCTCGAACGGGTAGAGATCGCTCATTCCCATGGAGAGCGCCGCGATGTGGATGAGCTCCGATTCGGGAACCCCCGCCGTCTTCCGCTGCTTGGCGAGGTAGTGGCGCCCCGCCTGCAGCATCGCCTCGAGCGGAATGAGGCCGACGAGCTCGCTCCCCGTGACGCGCGCCCCGTGGCTCTCGGCGAGCTTCACGCACTCGTCGAAGACGACGTGCGGAGGGGTGATGCGGTAGTTGACGAGATTCATCGAGATCTGGGCCCGCCCGAAGTTCTCCATGTACCAGCCGACCGCCTTGCAGGCCTTGTATTTTCCCGGCGCGAAGATCGTCTCGCCGCAGTCGTCCTTCAGGATGACGCCGTTGGCGTCGCGCTTCGCGCGCCCCTTCTCCCTGATGTCGAAGGCGATCTCGCGCGCGATCCGCACGTCGCGCGTGTTGAGGTTGATATTGTAGGCGATGAGGAACTCGCGCGCGCCGATGACCGTGGCGCCGCTCTTCGGATTGAAGACGGCGGCGCCGAAATCGGGCTTCCACGCGGGATCCTTGAGCTTCTCGGCGAGCCCCTCGTACTCCCCCTGCCTGATGTCGGCGAGGTTGCGCCGTTCCGGGCTCGCGGCGGCCTCTTCGTAGAGGTACACGGGGATGCCCAGCTCCGCGGCCACCCGGGCGCCGAGGGCGCGGGCGAGCGCCGCGCAGTCCTCCATCGAAACGCCCGACACCGGCACGAAGGGGCAGACGTCGGTCGCGCCGAGCCGGGCGTGGGCGCCGGTATGCGTCCGCATGTCGATGATCTCAGCCGCCTTCGCGATCGCCTTGAACGCAGCCTCGAGCGCCGCCTCGGGCGTCCCGATGAGCGTCACGACGGTCCGGTTCGTGTCTTTGCCCGGATCGACGTCGAGAAGCTTCACTCCCTCGGTCGCGCGGATTTCGTTCGCGATCTGCTCGATCTTCGCCGCGTCGCGTCCCTCGCTGAAGTTGGGAACGCATTCAACCAGTTTCATGCAATGCACCGCCTTGCCCGTTCGGAGCCTCGTTCTTGCAATGCCGTCCGTATCTGTGGTACGTTGACGCCCGCCGGCGCGGTCCGGAGGGACCGGACGCTCCGGCGCGCGCTTTGGAGGATACCTGTATCGCGCGGGGCGGTCAAGGGGGAGTGTGCGCACGGGCGCACGGTGGTTCGCATGATCTTTCACGCGAGCGTCATGCTTGACCAACTCGAGGAAACGCTCGATTCGGTCGCGCGGGCAGGGCTCTATCCCGAGGTGCGGATGAGAGACGCGGGGCATCTCATGGATCTCGCCGACGCCGACGTCGCGCGCCTGGGGAAGCTGCTCGCCGGGCGCTCGCTCGCGACCTTCACGCACGGTCCGTTCCTCGGGCTCGACATCGCGAGCCTCGACGCTCACATCGCCGAATACAGCGCCGCGTGCCTCGCGCGCGGGCTCGAGGTGACCGCGGGGCTCGGCGGCTCCGCGATGGTCATTCACACGAACTACTCCCCGCGCTTCTCTCGCGCGGGCCTCCGCGAGTGGCTCCGTAACTGGAGCGCTCGCATGGGCCCGATTCTCGAGAAGGCGCGCGGTCTCGGTGTGCGCATCGCTCTCGAGAACGTGTGGGAGGAACGTCCGGAGGCTCTCGAGCGTCTTATCGAAGTCCTTCCTGACCGCGACGCGATGGTGTGCCTCGACACGGGGCACATCAACGCGTTTTCGCGGCTTCCCGCGGCTCGATGGTGGGATCTCCTCGGCGAGCGAGTGATCGCCCTTCACCTCCACGACAATGACGGGCTCTCCGACGACCATGTTCCTCCCGGAGACGGGATCTTCGATTTTCCGTCGCTCGTCGGCATCCTGCGAGAGCGGGAGACGCTTCCGCTCATGACGTTCGAAACGGATGTCGCCGGAGCGGTCAAGGGCAGGGCGCATCTCGAGGCGCTCTTTTCGGGGAGAACGTGACAATGGCCGGCGAGGAG
>JBFYZJ010000042.1:0-6690 GCA_041309565.1 Candidatus Krumholzibacteriota bacterium | reverse complement strand
GTCCTCGCGGTACTCGTCGACGATCGTGATCGCCCCGGCGGGACACACCTGGCCGCACGCGCCGCACCCGACGCAGTCGTCCGGCACGTAGGTCGGCACGCCGCGGAAGTGCTCCGGCACGACCGGCGGCGTCTTGGGGAACTTCGACGTATAGGGCCCCTTGATCAGGGCCTCGACCGCGAATTTCAGCTCTCTCAGTTTCGGATAGCGCATGCCGTTTCCAGCTCCCGTTCCCGTCTCTTACGCCTTGTCTTCCGCGCCCTCGCGGTCCTCGGCGTACTTGTCGCTCACGCTCTTGTCCCACAGCTTGATGCCCGCCCGGTGCGCGGCGCGCGATATCGCGTGGGCCGCCGTCGGGGAGGTGATGAGAATGAACCATATGCAGAGCAGCGCCTTGATCGTGATCGCGCCGAATCCCGCGAAGAAGAAGACGCTGAGGAGAATCATGGCCGTGCCGAGCGTGGCGCACTTCGTCGCCGCCTGGAGGCGGTTGTACACGTCCGGGAGCCGCACGAGCCCGATACACCCGAAAACGTCGAACGCCACGCCGACCGAGAGGAGCGCGTATCCGATGAACTCATTCATCGAAGCCCCTCCCTTCGAGATACTTGGCGAGCGCGAGCGTTCCGATGAAGTTGAGGAGCGCCCACGAGATGCCGATGTTCATGTACAGATCCCTCTTCGTTATGATCGAGAAGATCGCGCAGAAACCGACCATGAGAATGCCCATGATATCGATGGCCACCGTCCGGTCGGGCGCCGTCGGCCCCTTCCCGACCCGGTAGAGGCACATGAACATGCAGAGCAGCAGCAACGCGATGAATACGTTCACTCGAATATCCTTTCCAGATATTTCTCGAAGTTCGCGACGATGAGCTCCGTGTCTTTCTGAATATCGGCGGACTGGACGTTGATCCAGTGGATGTACAGGTGGTCGCCGATCATGTCGACGGTCATCGTGCCCGGCGTGAGCGTGATCGAGTTCGCGAGGAACGTGCGGCCCATGTCGCTCTTCAGCCTCGTCCGCACCTTGACGATGCCGGGCTTGATCGGGAGATAGAGGTTGAGCACCCGGTACGCGACGTCGAAGTTGGCCTTGACGAGCGCATAGATGAACACCCAGAAGTAGCAGAAGAGCCAGAAGAAACGCCGGGGATGGAACACCCGGACCCCCTCGTACGGGAAGATGTCGCCGAGGAGGAGCTCGGCGAGGAGCGCCACGACGAGGCCCGCGAGCAGCTCCTGAAGCGTGAACGACCACGTGAGGAGCATCCAGATCGCGTAGATGATGAGAAAATGGATGAAACGCCTCATTCTGTCACCCGCCGAGTATATATCCCATGTACGAGAGCTTGTCGAGGAGCGCGTCGCTCGCGGCCCGGAGCACGCTCTGATCGAGGAACGGATACGCGAGACCGAGCCCGAGGCAGAGAATCGCGAGCACCACGAGCGGCAGCGTCATGCCGAACGGCGCCTCCTTGATGTTGACGAACCGCGCCGGGAGCTGCCCGAAGAGCACGAACCGCTGCAGCTTGATGAACGACAGCAGCGTCATGAAGGCCACGAACACGGCGATCCCGCCGTACACGTAGTAGCCCGCCTGGACGAACGCGACGATGATGATCAGCTTGCTCCAGAAGCCGTTGAACGGCGGCACGCCCGAGATCGAGAGCGACGCGATCGAGCAGGCGACGCCGGTCACCGGCATCTTCCGGATGAGGCCGCCCATCTCGTAGCGGTTCCTCGTGCCCGTGCGGTACTCGAAGGAACCCGAGCAGAGGAAGAGGAGCGACTTGAACACGGCGTGGTTCACCATGTGGTAGAGACCGCCGATGAGACCCATCGCCGCGATCGCGGGCGGCACGTTCGGGTTGAGCCCGAGCCCGAGGCCGATCGTCACGTAGCCCATCTGGCTGATCGAATGGTACGCGAGCATGCGCTTGAAATCGGATTGGCCGACGGCGAGGAACACGCCGACGAGCATCGACAGCGCCCCGAGGAACATGAGAATGCTCGAAACGGCCTCGCTGGGACCGATCACGTCGAACATCAGGCGGGCGATCGCGTAAACGCCGATCGCCTTGATGAGCACGCCGGAGAGCATCGCCGAGATCGGCGCCGGCGCGCTCGGGTGCGCGTCGGGCAGCCACGCGTGGAACGGCACCGTCGAGGCCTTGAGGCCGAAGCCCATGATGAACATCGCGATGACGAACGCCACCGCCTTGTTGATGCCGATGATCTCGATCTGCCGCGCGAGGTCGGGCATGTTGAGCGTGCCCGTCATCGAGTAGAGGAACGCGATGCCGAAGAGAATCGTCGTGCTGGCGACGCTCCCGAGCACGAGATACTTGAACGACGCCTCGAGCTCCTCGTGCTCGCACCCGAACCCGACGAGGGCGTACGAGGCGATCGAGGCGATCTCGAGGAACACGTAGATGTTGAAGAGGTCTCCCGTGATGACGACGCCGTTCATCCCCGTGAGCATGAGGAGGAAGAGCGAGTAGTACTTCGGTTTCGCCGTGTACGTCGTCATGTACTTGATCGAATAGATGACCGAGAGGAACGCGATGACGTTCACGATGATGAGCATGAGCGAGCTGAGCCCGTCCGAGACGAGCAGGATGCCCCACGGCGCCGGGAACCCGCCGACGCGGTACGCGAAGGGCTGCTCGAACGCCGTCAGCACGGCGAGGACGGCGAGGGTGCCCACGGCGAG
This sequence comes from Candidatus Krumholzibacteriota bacterium, assembly GCA_041309565.1. Taxonomy (GTDB): domain Bacteria; phylum Krumholzibacteriota; class Krumholzibacteriia; order Krumholzibacteriales; family Krumholzibacteriaceae; genus SSS58A. The sequence goes on along the minus strand of JBFYZJ010000042.1, from coordinate 3,974 downwards.
GAACGCGATGTAATCGGCCGCCTTCTTGTTGATCTTCGTCACGAGAAGATTGAAGAAGGCCGCCGCGAGCGGAAGCGCGGTGAATAGCGGATATGTCGACTGCATCGTCACTGCGTTTCGCCCCTCTCTACCCTTTGAGCCTGTTGATTTCGCCCATGTCGAACGTTTTGTATTTCTCGTACAGCCGCAGGCAGATCGCCGTCATGAGCGAGAGCACGCCGAGCCCGATCACGATCGAGGTCAGCACGAGCGCCTGCGGCAGCGGATCGACCCCGTACTCGGCGAGCTCCTGCACGGTCATGTCCTTGAACATGATCGGGGCGATCCCCTTCGCGCGATACCCGATGATGATGATGAACAGGTTGATCGCGTAGTCGGTGATCGTGAGCCCGATGATCTTCTTGATGATGTTCTTCTTGGCGATCAGGCAGTACACGCCCATCACGAAAAGCACGAGGGTGAGAAAATAGAGAATCATGGCGTGCTGCTCCCTTTCCTATTCTTCCTCTTCCGCCTCTTCCACGAGCTTCGAAACGAACCGTCCGAATATCGAGAGGGCGAGGAATATCGCGAAGAGCGACGAGGTCACCTTGAGACCGATGATGATGTTGTACCAGGGGATCACCCCGGCGCTCACGAGATCGAACGGCTCGCCGTGCGGCGGAAAATTCAGGAAGAAATACCCGAACGCGATCCCCACGAGGCCCGTCGCGACGAAGAGGAACGCGGCGCTGTTGTCGATGATCGAGGCCCAGCGGTCGCTCATCTTGCCGAGCGCGACCTCCTTGCCGAACGCCAGCGTCAGCAGGACGTACCCGCAGGCGAGGATCGTTCCCCCGGCGAATCCTCCTCCCGGCGTGAGATGGCCGTACAGGATGATGTACCACCCGAACATGAAGACGATCCCCATGGCGAACCGGGTCACCGTCTTGACGACGGGGGTCATCCCTTTCGGGCTTTCGCTGCTGACGAGTTCCGGTTTCATCGCGTTTCGCTACTCCCTCAGGTCCCCGTAATCCTCGCGGATTTCCTCTTCGGACAGGATGCCCACCTTTTCCGTGTCGGCTTCCGTTCTCCGCTTGCGGCCCCGCCGGCGAAGGAGAACGAACGAGCCGAGGATCGAGACGAAGAGCACCGTCGCTTCGCCGAGGGTGTCGTAGCCCCGGAAGTCGAGGATGATGCTCGTCACGATGTTCGCGGCGCCCGTCTTCTGGAGGCCCGTCTGCAGGTACTCCTTCGATACTTTGAGGAGCGGCTGACCGAACGGCGGCAGCTCCTGCACGGCGAGGAACGCGAAGACGAGGAACAGGCCGAAAAAGATGAGGCTCGAGACGACGGCGAACGTGTCCCAGTGCGCCTCGATCTGGGTGTTGTCGATCGTGATGGTGGCGCGGATCAGGATCACCAGGATGAGAATCTCCACCACCACCTGCGTGATCGCGATGTCGGGCGCCCCGAGGATGAGGAACGCCACGCTGAGCGCCGAGCCGACGATGCCGCACGAGATGACCGACGAGAGCATGTTCTTGGTCTCGATCGCCACGATCGACCCGACGATCATGAATATCAGGAGCACGAATAGAAATGTCTCAACCATCCAGCCGCCTCGCCGTTACAGCTTGAAGATCAATATGAACGACAAAACGCCGAGCCCGATCACGATCCACGACAGATACGTGGAGAGGTTCCCGTTGTGCAGCATCCGGAGCACCTGGACGAAGCTGTCGCCGAGCCGGCCGAAGAAGTTGTAGCCGTCCAGCGCACCCTTCTCCCCGTCATGGAACAGCGTTTTGATCGCGGGGCCGAGATCCTCGGTAATTGTCCGGTAAAACTGCGTGCCGGGGTACCGGATCTCCTCGTTGTCCATGATGTTCCCGCCGATCCAGACGTTCTCGTCGGTGCGATAAACCTTGAAGCTGCTGAAAACGTATATCAGGAAGCCGAGGGTTATGCCCACGACGAGCAGCGCGGTCGCCGCGCCGGGGCTCCAGAACCCGTCGGTCGGAATCGTCAGAATGTTGCCCGAGACGACGTGGGTCGCCGAGCCCCCCGTCACGACCGGGATGATGAACTTCTCGAGCGGATAGCCCGCGAAGACGCCGAAGGCCACGCAGAGGATCGCGAGGAACACCATCGGCAGCTGCATCGAGAAGTCGACCTCTTTCACCCGCTCGAGCCGCTCGGGGCGCCGGCTCAGGAACACCGAGTGGAGCACCTTCACGAACGAGGCGAGCGTCAGGGCGCTGCCGAATATCGCGACGATGAGGAAGATGACGTGCCGGCTCTCGAGCATTCCCTGATAGATGAGCCATTTCGAGGCGAAGCCGTTCAGCGGCGGAACGCCGGAGATCGCGAGCGCCGCGACGGTCATCGAGATGAAGGTCACCGGCATGAGGCGCGCGAGCCCGCCGAGGTCCTCGAGCTCCGTCGTGCCGGTGCGCTTCTCGATCGCCCCGGCGCCGAAGAAGAGCGCGCTCTTGTAGATCGCGTTGTTGACCATGTGGAAGAGCCCCCCCACGATCGCGATCGGGATCCCGCTCCCCACGCCGAGCACCATGTAGCCGACCTGGCTCACCGCGTGGAACGAGAGAAGCTTCTTGAGGTTGTGCTGCACGAGCGCCATGAGGACCGCAAACAGAATCGTCACGGCGCCGACGGCCATCATGACCGTCGAGAGCGTGGAGCCCGCCTGAATGGAGAAGATGTCCATCGAGATGCGCGCGAGGAGATAGATGCCGAGCATCTTGTCGAGCGCGGCCGGCAGGAACGCCATGACGGAGGCGGGGGTCGAGACGGCGATCGCCGGCACCCACGAATGGAACGGCATCGCACCGGCCTTCGTGATCGCGCCGACGAAGAGGAGCACGAACGCCACGATGCCGAGCGGCGTCGTCGTCGCGATCGAGAGCTCCGAGATGGTGAGCGTGCCCGCCTGCGCCCACACGAGGATGATCCCGAGCAGCATCGCCGCGTCGCTCAGGCCGAGCACGGCGAACGCCTTCGCGGCGGCCTTCTCGTGATCCTTGTCCCCCATGTTCACGAGGAAGAAGAGAATGGCGGTGAGCGCTTCCCAGAACATGAGCAGGATGAGGAGGTTGTCGGCGAGCACCGCGCCGGCCGAGGCGGCCAGCGTCCAGAGGATGAACGAGTAGTAGATGCTCGACTTATCCTTGCCCCAGAGATACCCGAGCGAATAGACGATCGAGATGACCGCGAATATCGCGATGAAGAGGAGCACGAACGCGCTGAAGTTGTAGAGCCTGAGCGCGAAATCGAACGGCATCGAGCCGGCTATGGTGAACATGGAGACCGAGTAGAAAACGTCCCCCGCGCCGAAGAGCGCGATCGCGCGGAGCAGCACGTAGACGGAGGCGGCGAGCGCCACGACGCCGGCCACGACCTTCCCCCGGCGCGGGATGAAGATCGGGATGATCCCCGCAACCGCCGGTATTACCAATGGATAGAGCAGTTCGTGCATATATTCGACTCCGGTCCCGCCAGTCTAGCCGTTCGCGCGGCCCGCGGCAAACCTTTTTCTGATCTCCTCGGTCTTCTCCACGCTCATCCGCACGAGATCCGCCTCGGTCAGGATCCGGCGGCTGCCGTCGCGCCGGTCGACGACCGCCATGCGCTCCGTGCACGAGTAGCACGGATCGACGGCCGCCGTGATGAGGCCGGCGTCGGCCACGGTGGTCCCGAGAACGCTCAGCTCGTTCGTGAGAATGTTGTTGAAGCTCGGCGCCCGCACCTTGTGCCGCATCGGCATGTTGCCGCCGTTCGACCGCACGTAATGGAGCACCTCGCCCCGCGGCGCCTCGTACACGCCGATTCCCTCGCCGGGCGGCACCTCATGGATCTCGGCGCAGATATCTCCCGGCTTCGTGTCCTCGAGAAGCTTGAGGCACTGCCGGATGATCTTGATCGATTCGAAAGTCTCGAGCTGCCGGACGACCGCTTTGTCGAAGACGTCGCCG
>JBFYZJ010000041.1:0-3373 GCA_041309565.1 Candidatus Krumholzibacteriota bacterium | reverse complement strand
GCTTCCCGATCCCGCCGCCGCCGGCGCGGAGGAGAATCGGCTCGAGGCCTTCCGGAAGACGCGGGACGAGCTTCAGCGGCGCATCGAGGCATTCTGCACGGCCCGATGCCGGCCCGCCGGGCCTGAGCGGGGCCCGGAAAGCGAAGGGGCGAGCGACAACGGGACGAGAGGAGCGTAAGCGAATGACGGGCTGCTTTTTTGTCTCGGACCTGCACGGCAAAACGGATCGTTATCGGAAGCTCTTCAGCGCGGTCTCAGCGGAAAAGCCGAAGGCCGTGTTCCTCGGCGGCGATATCATGCCCAGCCTGAGGCATACGGCCGCGAGCGGTGATTTTCTCCGGGATGTTTTCCTCGCGGAGCTCGACCGTCTGCGTAACGAGCTCGGTGCGGCCTATCCGCGAATGTTCGTCATTCTCGGAAACGACGATCCGCGCGCGGTCGAGCCGGCGCTCGTCGATGCGGCCGGCGCGGGTCTCCTCTCATACCCGCACGGAAGAAAGGAGCCTTTCGGGCCGTGGACGGTATACGGGTACAGCTACGCGCCCCCGAGCCCGTTTCTGCTCAAGGATTGGGAGCGGTACGACGTCTCGCGCTACGTCGATCCGGGATGCGTATCGCCGGAAGAGGGATGGAGGACTGTGGAAGTCGATCCCGACGAAGCGCAGTTCGCCACGATCGCCCAGGATCTCGACGCGCTCGCCGGATCGGACGATCTCGAGAATGCGGTCTTTCTCTTTCACGCGCCGCCGCACGAGAGCAATCTCGACCGCGCCGCGCTCGACGGGAAGACCTTCGATCACGTTCCGCTCGACGTTCACGTCGGCAGCATCGCCATTCGCCGTTTCATCGAGAAGCGGCAGCCGCTCCTGACGCTGCACGGCCACATCCACGAATCCGCGAGAATCACCGGCTCGTGGCGCGACTCGTTCGGACGCACCGTCGCGCTGTCCGCGGCGCATGACGGCGCGGAGCTCTCCCTCGTGCGCTTCGATCTCGAGGATCCTTCCTCCGCATCGCGCGAGCTCGTCTAGCAGAAGATCATGACCGTTTTTTCATCGGCAGGGGCCGGGCCGCGTCGGTGACGGCGCCGATCTTGACGGCGAAGCTCGTCTTGTTCGCGATATCCTCGTCGGTGACGAAGTGGATGTCGAGAAGACCGCCCGTCCGGTAGCCGGTCTGCAGGTAGTTCATTTCGTCCAGGCACTGGCTCCATCCGTCGAGCCACTGCGCGAGCTCCTCGCGCTGCCGCTCGGAGCCGCGGACGTGCACGATGATGTCGATGTCGCTCGCGAGCCCGGCCGTCGCGTTCTTCGTGCTCCCGAAGACATAGAATCCCGCGACGCCGAAGCGCTCCGGATCGAGCTGCGACGCGATGCGCTCGGCCATCCGGAGCCGCCATACCCACAGGCTGTTCGAGGGCCGGTCGTCGTCGGCGGGTTGCTCGTCGACGCGCTGCTCGCCCGATTCCCGAGGCGCGAGGATGGCGACTGCTTCGCCGAGCTCGGCGTTCATGAGGACGCGGAGGATTCTGCCGCCGCTCGTCTGCGGAACGTCGATCAGGCGGACGACGCCGGCGAGCCGGGAGAACTCGGGGAGCACTTGCGGGAGGATGTTCGGCGCGCCGAGGAGGAACCGCTCGTTGAACACGATGCCTTCGTCGTCGGGGAAGAGCGGAAGGTAGCGGATCTGTCCCTCGACGAGGTCCTGGAAAAAGTGCGTGCCGAAGGAGAGATCCGGCATGTAGTTGCCCTTCTTGCGGGCGATCTCGATGAGCACGGCCGTGTTGTTGATGTCGGAGTAGGTGACGTTCACGCCGAGCTTGATGTCCCCGCGGCTTCCCCAGCGCCCGGGGCCCATGAGGATGAACTGGTGCTTCGGGAGCAGCTTGTTGAGATGCCCGACGGCGCGCCCGACGGCGATGAGGTCGTCCCGGTCCGGGATCTCGGCGTACGCGAGGGGATCGACGTAGACGATGTGCGTGATGTCCGGCACGCGCCCGTTCGAGATGTAGCGTTTCGCCTGAAACACGATTCGCTCGGGTGGAATATCCTGGGGAATGGGCGCCGGCGCGCTCAACGGGGAGAAGCTCTGCGGCCGGCACTGGAGGAGATAGAAATCGGTCCCGTCGTGCGCGAACTCGATGTCGACGGGGTATCCGAGCTTCCGCTCGAGCAGCCTGAGAATGCCGTGCACCTGCTTCACGAAGGGAGTGTCGTTCACGAGACCGTCGAGCGTCATGGGAAGGTCGTCGTTCTCGAAATCGATGCTCATCGCCATCGGCTTCCGCAGGTGATGGCCGTCGTAGATCGAGACCATCTTCTCGACGAGCGGGATCTCCGCCCCGTGTTTCCGGAGGAGCTCCTTGGCCCCGATCGTTTCGAAGGTGTTCGTTTTCAGGTTGATCACGTCCATCTTCTTCGGGGTATAGTAAACGATCTCCTCCGTCGCGACGTTGACGCGCAGCCCGGGCTGCCCCGGAGCGATGAGCGCGGGATAATCGTCGCTCACCCGGTCGACGGCGCGCGTGCCGAGGCCGGGCACCGTGCGGATGAGCCCGTCCTCGCGCTTGATCCGGGGGGACCAGCGGAACTCGTTCCTGCTGAAGGCGACCCCGGCGAACACGGGGAGGAAGTAATCCCCCACGCGCGTCCCGACGACTCCCTGGATCATGATCCCCATACCCTCGTCGTAGTCGAGAAGACCGCGCTCGGCGCGGTACTGGATGGGATCGGGGCCGAAGGTCGAGGCGTAGACCTCGGCGATGGCGTCGAGGAGCGCGTCGAGACGTTCGTGCTTGCTCCCCTGGTTCGCGAGGAAGAGGCTCTTGTATTTTCCCGAGAAGGCGGCGCCCTGGCTGTCCTCGAGGAGGCTCGAGCTGCGGATGATAAGGGGCATGCCTTCGAGCTCGTCGAGAATCATGGAGAGCCCCTGCACGGCCTCCGGCGGGAACCGGCTGTTCTTGAAGGTGAGAATCACGTGCGGGTACTCGAGTCGGGTCTGGTCGATGTCCTTGTACTTCTGCTCGATGACCTCGTCGAGGTTGTTGAAGCGGAGGAACTCGAGGAGCACGTCGGAGGTGATATACCAGGTTTTCGGCACCTTGACGTTCGCGAAGAGCGGGTCGGTGCCGTAGGATTTCTTGATGATCTGCTGCGCGAGGAAGAGCCCCGCGCACTTGCCGCCGAGCTGTCCGTGGCTCTCGGGCGTGTAGATGATGCGGTCGAGAATTTCGAAGAAGTCGCGGATCTCGATGTAGTTCTTCGCCACGTTGATGTAGCCGAGCTGCCGCGAGAGAAACCGCGTGATGAGGGATACGATGACGCCGACCTTCGCGGCCGCGGACAGGTCGCTCCCCTCGGGGGACATCTCGCGG
>JBFYZJ010000040.1:0-3536 GCA_041309565.1 Candidatus Krumholzibacteriota bacterium | reverse complement strand
CTCCTCGCGCGGGCCCTCGACGATCTCGAGGTGTACGAGGGAGGGCGCATCGCCGCGATGCGCATCTCGCGCGGGATGCTCGCGGCGGCCGGCGCCGCGATGAGCGACACCGAGGGTTTCGTCGATTACGCGGCTTCCATCGACGACGTCGAGCTCGCCGCGCTCTTCCGGGAGCTCGGCGAGAACGAGGTGCGCGTGAGCCTCCGCTCGCGCAACGATCACAACGTCGCCTCGCTCGCCGAGGCGTTCGGCGGCGGCGGGCACCGCAACGCCGCGGGGCTCACGATCCGGGCGGATCTCGCGTCGGCCGCGTCCGCCATCGTCGGCGCGCTCGCTCAGATGCTGCGGGCGGCGGACGGATCGGGGAAGCGCTCATGACGGACGCGCGCGCGAGGCTCAACAACCGGGTGATCCCGGTCGCGAAATCCGCCGGCAACTCGACCTACGACTGCGTGCGCCTCTTCAAGCGCGCGATCCGCCTCGACAAGGTGGGGCACGCGGGGAGCCTCGATCCGCAGGCGATCGGGCTCATCCTCATTCTCACCGGCGAGGCGACGAAGCTCTCGAACTATCTCATGGATATGCCGAAGCGCTACATCGCCGACATCATGCTCGGGGCGACGACCGACACGCAGGACGAGAGCGGGAAGATTCTCAAGACGGGATCGTGGGCGGGCGTGACGCGGGAGGCGGCCGCCGGGGCGCTCGCGCGCTTCACGGGAAAGCGCTTCCAGACCCCGCCGATGTACTCGGCGCTCAAGCATAAGGGCACGCCGCTCTACCTGCTCGCGCGCCGGGGGGAGAAGATCGACCGGAACCCGCGCGAGGTCGACACGTACTCGATCACGCTCCTCGATTTCAAGCCGCCCGTCGTGCGCGTCGAGGTGTACTGCTCGCGGGGGCTCTACCTCCGCGTCCTCGCCGAGGAGGTCGGCGACGCGCTCGGCGTTCCCGCGCATCTCGGAACGCTCGTGCGGATGCGCATCGGGCATTTCACCCTCGACGAGGCGTTCGCCGACGGCGAGTTCGAGAAGCTGCTCGACGCGGACAAGCCCGGCTATTCCCTCGCCGACGCGGTGGGACATTTCCCCGCGGTGACCCTCTCCGAGGAGCAGTCGCGGGGGCTTTCGCGCGGCATCGTGCCGAAGCTGCACCCCGCGTCGCAGGCGGCGCTCCCCGGGCAGGGAGTCCTGCTGCGGCTGCAGCGGCCCGACGGCTCGCTCGGGGCGATCGCCGAGATGGGGCTCGCCGGCCTCGTCCACCTCAGGCGGGTGTTCCGGGAGTCGTAGGGCGCCGCGGCGCGAGGCGGACCTGTTCGTATGGAAATCATCTCGAATCCGCGGAACCTCCAGCCCGGCTCGTTCGCCGGAACCGCCGTCACGATCGGCGTGTTCGACGGCGTTCACCGGGGGCATACCGAGGTCATCCGGAATCTCTCCGCCGCCAAGCATGCCGGGGGCCTGCGCGCGTCGATCCTCCTCACCTTCGACTCGCATCCGCTCGCCGTCACGCATCCCGAGATGGCGCCGCCGCTCCTCACGACGCTTTCCGAGAAGCTCCACCTCCTCGAGCGGATGGACGTCGACGTCGCGGTCGTCGAGCGTTTCTCGGCCGGACTCGCGGCGATCGACTACCGCGACTACATCGCCGGCACGCTCGTCGGCACGCTCGGCATGAAGCATCTCGTCGTGGGGTACGATTTCCGCCTCGGCCGCGGGAGGGAAGGCTCGCAGGAGCGGCTCGTCGAGGAGGGGCGCCGGTTCGGGTTCGCGGTGACGATCGTCCCGCCGATGGTGCTCGCGGGGAGCGTGCTCTCGAGCACGAGGATCAGGCGCGACATCGTCGAGCGCCGTCTCGATCACGCCGCGCGATGCCTCGGACGGCCCTACTTCTTCGAGGCGACGGTCGTGCGGGGGGAGGGGATCGGGCGTGGGCTGGATTTTCCGACGGCGAACGTCGAAATCACGGACCCCGCGAAGCTCATGCCCCCGGGCGGGGTCTACGCGGTCGAGGCGGAGGCCGGCGGCGTCGTCCGCGGCGGGATGATGAACATCGGCGCCGCGCCGACGCTGCACGCCGACGGCGCGCGCCGGATCGAGGTGCATTTGTTCGATTTCGCGGGGGATCTCTACGGCGCCTCTCTCCGCGTGAGCTGCATCGGATTCATCCGGGACGAGCGGAGATTCGGAAGCGCGCAGGAGCTTCGGGCACAGTTAATGCACGATCGGCAAACGGCTTACGAGATGCTGGAAAAGAAGCATTGACAATCGGCCCGAATGGTGTAGATTCTAGTGCTTATAAAGGAAGAAGGCACGCAGCAACTTAGAGGCGGATCGGCCCTGCCGTTCTGCTGCCATCGTGATATCTCATCACAGGGGCAAGGAGGTGCATGAACGATGGCGCTGCCGAAGGAAGTGAAAAAGGGAGTCATTACCAAGTTCCAGGTTCACGAGAGAGATTCAGGTTCCCCGGAAGTCCAGATCGCTCTTCTCACGGAACGCATCAACCAGCTGGCCAAGCACTTCGAGGTTCACAAGAAAGACTTCGCCTCGAAGCGGGGCTTGCTGAAGCTGGTGAGTCAGCGGCGTAAGCTCCTCGACTATCTCAAGAACAACAAGATCGACAAGTATCGAGCGATCATCAAAGATTTGAATATCAGGAAGTAGCCACCGGTTCCCCGGCTGAGCTCACGCACTCTTCCGTGGCATCGTGGACGGCTAGCTATTTGAATTGTAACGCAGTATGGAGGCTCATTCACGAATGGTGAAAAAGAATTGGGATCTCGAGGGTAAGGACTACTTCTTCGAGACCGGAAGAATGGCGAAGCAGGCCGACGGGGCGGTTCTCGTCGGGATCAACAGCACGATCGTGCTCGTCACCGCGGTGGCTGCGAAGGACAAGGAAGTAGATAAGGATTTCTTCCCCCTCAGCGTCGAGTATCGCGAGAAATTCTACGCCGCGGGCAAGATCCCCGGCGGCTTCTTCAAGCGCGAGGGGCGCCCCGGCGAGAAGGAAACGCTCGGCGCGCGCATGATCGACCGGCCCATCCGGCCGCTCTTCCCCGACACGTTCCGGTACGAGGTGCAGGTCGCGTGCAGCGTGCTGTCGAGCGACCAGCAGCTCCCGTCAGACGTCCTCGGCATCACCGGGGCGTCGCTGGCGCTCGCGCTCTCCGACATCCCCTTCGGGGCGATTCTGAGCGGCGTGCGGGTCGGCATGAAGGACGGGAAGCTCATCCTGAATCCGACCTTCCAGGAGCTCGACGAGGGAGCGATCGACATCGTCGTCGCGGGCTCCGACGACGCGATTCTCATGGTCGAGGGAGGCGCGAAGGAGGTCTCCGAGACCGTGCTCCTCGAGGCGCTCGAGTTCGCCCATGCCAATATCAAGCGGATCAACGCGTGGCAGCGCGAGTTCCTCGCCGCGTGCGCGCCGAAGGCGAAGCGCCCCTACGCGACGATGGAGATCAACGCGGAGCTCGAGGCGAAGCTGCGCGCGGAATACCTGGGCGAAATCGACAAGGCCGCGCGGTGCTC
>JBFYZJ010000039.1:0-3767 GCA_041309565.1 Candidatus Krumholzibacteriota bacterium | reverse complement strand
ATCCTGACCTCGAATCTCTGGGATTTATATACGGGGGGCGGGGCCGGTTATCTGCCGTGGCTGGGGGAAGTCGATTTTATAATGTGGGTGAACCGGATAGTAGCGTATACCTTCATCGAATCGCAGGCGTGCAACTTCGACTGCATTACGCACGAGGTTGGATTGGGCGTCTGCGAGGCTTATGTGATGCATCGCGTATACATTGTCACGCGGTTGATGGTCGCGCTCGCGATCAGCGGCGATTTCTGGATAACCTGCCCGTAGGAGGGCGTCGCCGGTCCAAAAAAGAGGGCTCCGTTTCCGGAGCCCTCTCGTTTCGTGGATTCTATCGACGCCCTTTGCCGCGGGGCGGTTCGAACCGCGCGCCCAGGGACCTACTCCTGCATGAACAGATTCGCGAACACCTTCGCGTCGCCGACCATGTTGTCGACGATCGTGTACTCGTTCGGCTGATGGGCGACCTCGTCGATCTTGGACCAGACGACGGCGCCGAAGCCGTGGCGCCTGAAGAACGCCGCCACCGTGCCGCCGCCGATCCCCTTCGGCTTGGCCTTCACCTTGTAGACGGCCTTGATCGCGGCCGAGAGCGCCAGCACGACCGGGGCGTCGGGCGGGGTGGCCGGCGCCGCGTCCTCGCGCTGCGCGGCGTTCGTCGTGATCGTCACGCCGAACTTCTCCTCGATCTCCTTGATCATTCCCTTGATCGCGTCGTACACGAGGTCGACCTTGATCTCGGGGAGGATGCGCATGTCGATGTAGATGACGTCGTCCCCGGGAATCGTGTTGATGTTGGGGACGTTCGCCTCCTTCTTCGTGGGCTCGAAGGTGCTGATCGGGGGATCGAACTCTTTGTTCTTCTGCGGGAAGAGCTTGTAGAGCTTGTCGATCTTCGTGATGAGGTGCGCAGCCGCCCGGTGCGCGTTGATCCCCTGCTCGGGGGTCGAGGCGTGGCACTGCTTGCCCTTCGTCTCGATCTTGAGCCAGAAGATCGACTTCTCGGCGACCTCGATCATCGTGCCGTCGGGGGCCCCGGCGTCCGGGACCACGATGAAGTCGTTCTTCTGGAAGAGGTTCCCGTGCTTCTCGAGGAGGAACTGGATGCCGTGCTTGCTGCCGGTCTCCTCGTCGGCGACGAGGATGAGGCCGACGTCGTAGGGCGGCACCTCGCCGAGCTCGCGGAGCGCCTTCGCCGCGAAGAGCGGGGTGACGATGCCATGCTGGTTGTCCTCGACGCCGCGGCCGAAGATCTTGCCCCCCTCGACCTTCACCTTATAGGGATCGCTCGTCCACTTGTTGAGGTCCCCGGGGGGGACGATGTCGAGGTGCCCCATGACCCACACGCGGCGGGCCGAGGATTTCCCCTTCATGAGGGCGACGAGGTTCGGCCGCACGCCCGAGGGAACCTGCGGGTCGGGCGAATCGAACTGGTCGATCTTGTCGAATATCTTGGAATTCTCGAGCCAGCCCTTGAAGAACGCGGCCTTCTTGGACTCTCCCTCGCCGTCGTTCACCGGCGCGAGCGCCGGGATGGCGGTGAGCTTCGTCTGGAGGTCGATCATCTCGTCGCGGTAGCCGTCGATTTTGGCGTATGCCTTCTTGAGCACCTTCGCATCCATCGGTCATCCCCCTCTTCCATGTCCTGAAAACCCTTTCGGCGCGCCCTCCCGACGGGGAAAACCCGGGCGCGCCGCTCGTAAGGGATGACGCTAGCACCCGCCCCCGGCCCCGTCAAGGCCCAAAAGGCGGCCCGTGTGGGGGCGCCGCGGCTCGAAACGGGTTGCGCGCGCGGCGAATCGGGCGTATCCTTGGCCCCGCGACTGTTCGGCCAGGGTGGAGTTCGAAAGGAGGACGCTCGTTATGACGAGAAGGCTCACCATCATCGGATTGGCGCTCCTCGCCTTCGCGGCGCTCGGGAGCTGCGCGAAAAAGGAGAAGATCATGATCGAGCCAGCGGCGGACGCGGGGAAGCGGCTCGAGGTGTACGCGACCTACGACATCAAGGTGCCGTGGGACGTCGTCGGCGAGCAGAACAAGCTCGCCCTCCAGAAGCTCTATCAGGCCTCGAAGATCATGGACGAGCTCTTCGTCCTTCAGGTGTGGGCGCGCAACGCCGAGCTCCGCGACGAGCTCGGCCGCCGCGGGAATCCCGAGCTCCTGCGCTTCTTCTGGCGCAACTTCGGGCCGTGGGACCGCCTCGACGACAACGCCCCCGTCCTCGTGAAGGACGCCAAGCCCGACGGCGCGAATTTCTATCCCGAAGACATGACGAAAGACGAGTTCGAGAACTGGGTCAAGAACCACCCGGCCGACAAGGCCGCCTTCGAGGGCACCTTCACCGTCATCAAGCGGACGAAGGACAAGGGGCTCGAGGCCGTGGCCTATTCGAAGGAATACGGCGAGATGCTCGCCGAGGCCGCGCGCCTGCTCGACGAAGCGGCCGCCCTCGTCGACAACGAGTCGCTCGCCAACTACCTCCGGCTCCGCGCCAAGGCCTTCCTCACGGACGACTATTTCGAGAGCGACATGGCGTGGATGGACGTGAAGGACAACGTCATCGACGTCACGATCGGCCCGTACGAGGTCTACGAGGACAACCTCTTCAATTACAAGGCCGCCTTCGAGGCCTTCCTCTGCGTGCGCGATCCGGAGGCGACGAAGAATCTCGACGCCCTCATGGCGTACGGCGCGAAGATGGAAGCGAACCTCCCGATTCCCGATCAGTACAAGAACACGACCCGCGGGATGGAATCGCCCCTCTCCGTGGGCGACGAGATTTTCTCCGCCGGCGACACGAAGGCGGGCGTGCAGACGATCGCCTTCAACCTCCCGAACGACGAGCGCGTCCGCGAGGCGAAGGGCTCCAAGAAAGTGATGCTGCGCAACATCTGCCGGGCCAAGTTCGAGAAGATCCTCGTGCCGATCGCCCAGCAGGTGATCGCGCCGGAGCTCCTCCCGTACGTCACGTTCGACACCTATTTCAACGAGATCCTGCTCCACGAGATCTCCCACGGCCTCGGCCCCGGCACGATCAAGCTCCCCGACGGCACGGCGACCACGGTCAACAAGGCGCTCCGGGAGACCTACTCGGGGATCGAAGAGGCAAAAGCGGATATTGTCGGCGAGTACAATTTCTATTATCTTGTAAAGGAAGGGTATTTTCCCGAAGCGCTCGCGAAGGAGACGGCGGTGACCTATCTGGCCGGCTTCTTCCGGTCTGTGAGATTCGGCATCGGCGAAGCTCATGGAAAGGCCGTGATGGCGATCTTCAATTATTTGAAGGAACGCGGCGCATACTACCGGGATCCGGCCAGCGGGCTCTGGTCGGTCGATTTCACCAAGGTACAAGACGCGGTCAAGTCGTGCTCGAGCGAGATTCTCACGCTCGAGGCGCGCGGCGATTACGAGGGCGCGAAGGCCTTCATGGACAAGTACGCCGTGATGGATCCCGACGTGCAGGCGCAGCTCGACAACATGAAGGGCATCCCGATCGACATCGAGCCGCGTTTCGAGATCGAAGGCGCGTTCGGCGGGACACTTAAATAGAGCTTTGGTGTTGAATGGAATGATTGCGTAGAGACCCCCACCCAGCCCCTGTATTTAGGCCGGGTGACCACCTCCGATTAAGGTCGACCTTCGTGGGGGTACGTTGACCTTACCGGTGTTGGAGGTACCCTGGGCACCCGGCCTTTATCATGCCCGGACGCGGGTTCTGTGGGCGCGGACATTCACGCTCCGAACCCAGTCGCAGAGCCTCCAATGGGTTCGTC
>JBFYZJ010000038.1:0-2520 GCA_041309565.1 Candidatus Krumholzibacteriota bacterium | reverse complement strand
TCCGCAAGCTCGCCGGCGCCGTATCGAAATCGAAGACGTGCCTGATTTTCACGAACCAGATCCGTATGAAGATCGGGGTCCTCTACGGGAATCCCGAGACGACGACCGGCGGGAACGCGCTCAAGTTCTACGCGACGGTCCGCCTCGACATCAGGAGAACGGGCCAGATCACGGACGGAGACACGGTGATCGGGAACCAGACGCGCGTGAAGGTCGTGAAGAACAAGGTGGAGCCCCCGTTCCGGCAGGCGGAGTTGGAGATTCTCTTCGGCGAGGGGATCAGCTTCGAGGGGGATCTCATCGATCTCGGCGTCGCGTCGAACATCGTCACGAAGACCGGGAGCTGGTATTCGTTCGGCGAGGAGCGGATCGGGCAGGGCAAGGACAACGCGCGGATGTTCCTCCGGGAGAACAAGGACATCCGCCGGAAGATAGAGGAGAGCGTTCGGGCTCACTACGGGCTGCCGATGCCGTCGGCGGGGACGAAGCCGGACAGTGGCAAGTGATTCGAAGGGGGAAGGCGGCGGCCGCGACGCGGACGGCGCGGCGAGCGTCGAGAGCGTCCGCAGGCGCTGGGGCAAGCTCTACGTCGTGACGATCTCGGACGGCTCGAGCTTCCTTGTGCTCAAGGATCCCTCGACCGCCCCGTTGCTCGAGGCGGGCGCGGAGCTCGACGGCGACGCGCTCGAGGCGCTCCGCGGGCCCGTCGCGCGCGCGGCGGGAATCGCGCTCGCCTACCGGCTTCTCGCCGCGAGGGACCGGACGGAGCACGAGATACGCGCCGCGCTCGGCAAAGAAGGAATACGGACGCCGGAGGTGGTTTCGGACATCGTCGATACCCTCCGGCGTCAAGGTTATCTTGACGACCGGCGCCTCGCGTCGCATTTTGTGCAGTACCGGGTGAAGCACCGGCCGGCCGGGCCGCGGCTCCTCCGGCGGAAGCTCCGCGAGGCGGGAGTGAACGAGGCGGTCGCCGAGGAGGAGATCCGCGAGGCGCTCCCCCCCGAGCGCGAGCGCGAGATCGCCGAAGGGCTCGCCCGCGCGAAGCTCAAGGGGGCGAAGAGCCGCGAGCAGGCGGTGCGGCGCGTGCACGGGCTCCTCGCGCGGCGCGGCTTCAGCGAGCGCACGGTGAACGCGATCTGCTCGGCGATATTGAGAGGGACCTTTCCGGGAGAGAACGATGACGAATAATCAGTGGCCGACGCACCGGATACGGCGCGAGTTCATCGACTTCTTCGTCGCGCGCGCTCACACCGAGGTGCCGAGCGCCCCGCTCGTGCCGAAGGGGGATCCGACGCTCCTCTTCACCTCGGCGGGGATGGTGCAGTTCAAGGAGCTCTACCAGCATCCGGTGAACCTTCCCTACACGCGGGCCGCGAGCGTGCAGAAATGCCTTCGCGCGGGAGATCTCGAGAGCGTCGGGAAGACGCTCCGCCATCATACCTTCTTCGAGATGCTCGGCAACTTCAGCTTCGGCGACTATTTCAAGCGCGAAGCGATCGAATGGGCGTGGGAGTTCGTCATCCAGCGCCTCCACCTTCCGCCCGACAAGCTCTCCGTGAGCGTCTTCGAGGACGACGACGAGGCGTACGCGATCTGGAACCGCGAGATCGGCATTCCCGAATCGAAGATCGTTCGCCTCGGCCGCAAGGACAACTTCTGGGGCCCCGTCGGGAAAACGGGCATCTGCGGCCCCTGCTCGGAGATCTACTACGACAGCGGCCCCTCGCGCGGCTGCGGGAAGCCGACGTGCGCGACCGGCTGCGACTGTGACCGTTACCTCGAGTTCTGGAACCTCGTCTTCCCGCAGTTCTTCTTCGACGAGAACGGAATCTACCAACCGCTCGAGAAACCCGGAATCGACACGGGTCTCGGTCTCGAGCGTCTCGCGATGATCCTGCAGGGAGTCGAGGACAACTTTCATACCGACCTGTTCCATGACGTCGTCGAGGCGCTCCTCGACATGGTTCCCGAGGGAATACCGATCACCTTCGAGGAGCGCATGGGCATCAACATGGTCGCCGACCACGCGCGCGCGCTCACGTTCACGATCGCCGAGGGCATCTATCCGTCGAACGAGGGACGCGGCTACCTCATCCGCCGGCTCCTGCGCCGCGCGCTCACGAGGTTCTACTCGTACGGGATCGCCGAGCCGTTCCTGCACCGGCTCGTCGGCGTCGTCGTGGACACGATGAAGGAGGATTATCCCGAGCTCGCGGATCGCCGCGGGGACGTCGCGGCGATCGTGCGCGGCGAGGAGGAGAGCTTCTTCAGGACGCTCGCCGACGGCCGCGCGCGTTTCGTCTCGATCGCGCGCGACGTGAAGGAATCGGGCTCGACGACGCTCGACGGCGAGAAGGCGTTTCTCCTCCACGACACCTACGGTTTCCCGCTCGAGCTCACGAAAACGCTCGCGGCTGCCGAGGGGCTCGCGGTGGACGAGAACGGCTTCGAGGCCGCGATGGAAGAGCAGCGCCGCCGCGCGCAGGAAGGGAGCTCATTCGCGGGCGAGGGACAGTC
>JBFYZJ010000037.1:0-4999 GCA_041309565.1 Candidatus Krumholzibacteriota bacterium | reverse complement strand
CGTCCCGCGATTACGCGGGGCCGGGGCTCGCGCGGTTCCTCGGGGACTATTACCGGAGCTCCTTCGCCGGGACGTTCCTCAAGCGGAAATCGGTTTTCATCTTCGACAACTATCATCTCTTCGAGGGAGCCCGGGGGTACGTCGTCGCGGCGTTCTTTTCCCTCGGGGTCGTCGTGCCGGCAGCGATCACCCTGCGGGCGCGCGCGCGCGTCGGCGCCAACGGCGTCCTGACGCTTCTCGCGGGCGCCTCTCTCTGCTGCCTCTTTCTCCCGAACGAGCTTCCCCAGCAGGCGGTGCTCTACGAGCGCTTCTCGGTGCTTCTCATGATCGCGCTGATCCTCTTCGCCGCCTCGCGCCTCCCGACGCGGCTGCCCCGCGCGGCGGCCGACGCCTTCGCCGCGCTCGCCGCTCTCCATTATCTCCTCTGGGCGCAGTACTTCTTCGCGTTCAACCGCGAGAACGCCGGTTTCGACCGCGAATTCCTGCGGCCCGAGGGGAGCGGGAAGAAGCTCGCCGGGCTCGTCCTCGATTACACGTACCGCGGGCGGCCGACCTATATCCATTTTCCCAGCTATTACATCGTGTGGGAGAAGGAAGTCGCGACGGCGAGCCTCGCCGACTTCAGGTTCGGCGCGGTGCGGCGCGGCGTGAACGGCATCGAGCTGCCCCGCTACCTCGAATGGGTGGGAAAGCGCGGGGGATACGACGGCAGGTACGGCCGCATGGACTACCTGCTGCTCAGGGGCGGGGGCGTGCCCGAGGGATTCGAGCTCGAGCGGGCGGTCGGGAAGTGGTCGCTCTACGGGAGAAGCGCGCCGGTCCCCGAGGCCGCGCAAACCCCCTAGCCGCCGCCGGCTCGACAAAAACCGTTGACACCCCCCTGTGTTTGGCCTAAACCATCTCAAAACGAATCCTTTCCCGCCGTCTTATCGAACCCCTTGCAAGGAGGCACCTCATGAAACGGACGGCCATTATAATCGCGCTCCTCGCTCTCTGCTGCGTCGCGGCGTCCGCCGGCGCCGGAGAGACGGAGCCCTCGTACACGTTCAAGTTCAGCGGCTATTTCAAGGCCGACTTCATCTACGATCAGACCCGCGTGAACTCCGGCGATTACGCGCTCTATCTGCTGGAGCGCACGCCCCTCGACGCGCCGGACGACGACGTCACGAGCATCACGGCGCGCGAGACGCGCTTCGGCGTCGACTTCTCGTGGCTGGAGAATGACTATCGGACCGACGCGAAGCTCGAGTTCGACTTCTACGGGGCGGGGGCCGCTCCCTCGAGCCTCAACGCCATGGAGAACAAATCGGTCCCGATGCTGCGGCACGCGTACGCGAAGATCACGAAGGGGCAGTGGTCCCTGCTCGCCGGCCAAACGAGCGACATCATCTCGCCCCTCGTGCCGAAGACGGCGAACTACACCGTCCTCTGGGATCAGGGGAACATCGGCTACCGCAGGCCGCAGGTGCGCATCTCGGCGTGGGGGGATCTCTCCGATAACGGGAAGGTCTACGCCGCGGCCGGCCTCTTCCGCACCCTCGGCGGCGACCTCGACGGCGACCGGATCGACGACGGCGCCGACTCGGGCATGCCGACCATCCAGGGACGGCTCGCGATGTCCTCGAAGATCCGCGAGGCGGGCACGCTGGAGCTCGGCGTCTCCGGTCACTACGGCACGGAGGACTACTGGGACGGCAGAACGACGAAGAGCGTCGACTCGTGGTCCGGGAACGTCGATCTCAAGATCGCTCCCTGCGAGCGCACCGAGCTCATGGTCGAGCTCTTCGTCGGCGACAACCTCGGCACCTATTTCGGCGGCGTCGGCCAGACGCTCAATCCGATGCTGACGGAGATCGGCTCGAAGGGCGGTTGGGCGGAGCTCTCCTACCGCGCCACCACGTGCATGCTCCTCAACGTCGGTTACGGCATCGACAACCCGGACGAGGACGATTTCCTCATCCCGGCGAACGAGGCGAACGTCCGGAGCTTCATCGGCCAGAACTCGAATTTCTTCGGGAGCGTCATGTACGACCTGACGAGCACCGTCACCCTCATGGCCGAGGTCGCGTGGCTCAAGACGACGTACCAGTACCGGTGGATGGAACCGGAGGGGCTCATGGCGGACGACAAGGATTACGACGAATTGCGCTTCCAGTTCGCGCTCAAGGCGGCGATCAAGTAGCGTCTCTCTATCGGAATCCACAGCAGATGCAAAAGCAAGGGCTCGATGTAATATCGAGTCCTTGTCTTATTTGGGGGTTTTCCCGCAGCAACGCTTATACTTCTTCCCGCTCCCGCAGGGGCACGGATCGTTTCTCCCGGCCTGCACGAGGGGACTGCCGGGCCCCTGCTCTTTTGGGGCAGACCTTACAAAATCGATGCACTCCAGTGATGGAATACGAAACGAGAATGCCGTCTTGCCCATGAAGCTCGTCACGGCAAGATCGCCCTGGGATATAATGTCCATGCCGATCAATACATCGACATCGCCGTGGATCTCACCCCGGGTGACCTTTATATTCCCCATCATAATCCTATTGGGCAATCCTACATTGACCAAATACGTTGGGCTCGTGGTCGGCCCATTCGCCGTATGCACAAAGGTCATCCCCGTGGGTTTCAGCGCGCATTTATCGATTACTTTCTGAGTCACAACCGTACCGGTGGCCCCGGTATCCCAAATTGCTTGAAACTCCTCCATCCGCGGCTTACTCGATATGGTTGCGGGATCAAATGCTTGTGAAATTCCTACGGAGGTTAATAGGACGCGCATTCTCCGATCGGCTCGGGCAATGAACGAAAAGTGTCTTGGGGGCATCCGGTGGAACCCTAGCTGAAAGCAACTCTCGAATGATAGGTCTGGGTATAACTATCTGTTCCGGGCTCACATTTCTGAACGAGGAAGGTTCCCAGTTCGTTCTCCTTCGTCGCTTCTTTAACCGCCTCCAATTCCGAATCGAAGGCGCCAAGGACTTTGCAGCCCTTAATCACAACGAATTTTCCATTGTACAAATGCACGAGCTCTTCCTGGTGCTCTCTATACCACGCGAACTCTATTTCCAGCGCACTGGTCATATCTCGCCTTCTCATTCGCTCTGCTCTCGCACTGCGCCCGGTGCAATCGGCAACCGCGCACTGCCCGTCAGCATTGCAATCTGAGTGCCGACTCCCGTTTGTTTTGGAATCGCCCTGCATCTTCCGTATAGATAATAACATGAGTGCCCACGGCAGTCAATGGACGGGGACCCAAGTGCCCTATCTGATGCAACCAAAGCACCCTCGCCGACAATATCGTTGCCGTTACGGAAGTTTCTTCAGGCCGAACCGCTTTGCCTCCGCCATCATGATGTCCACGAGGCACGCGCGCACGTCCTTATCGAGCGGCTCGGGCGTATGCGTCGCGAGGATCTTCTCCACGCGCTCTTCCGCGCGCGCCGCGGCGTCCTTCGAGCCCTGCTTGTGCCACTCGTCGAGGGCGTTGCGGTCGATCACCTCGTCGGGGAAGTAGGCCTCCTTGCGGAACCACTTCATCGTGTGGGCGAGCGAGAGGAAGCTCTTGCGCTCGATGCCCTCGCGCATGAGCTCGAGGGGGACGACGGGATCGTCCCGGAGCTCGATGCCGTCGACGAGGCGGAGCGCCATGCGGCAGATCTCGTTGTCGAGGACGAGCTTCTCGAGGCTCTGGCACGACTCGAAGTCGAGCATGCCGGGGCCCGATATATTGTTGATGCCGCTGAGCGCCGCGATCATGGCGCCCATCGCCGTTTCCATTCCCGCCTGATAGTCCACCGTCTTCGAATCGCTCAACGCCATGTACGCCTGCACGGGGAGCCCGAGGTGCTTCCCGATCTCGGCGTAGGCGCCGTCGATCATCATCGTCTCGACCGCGCCCATCGGCGTCGTGCCCTTGCGCATGTCGAAGCACGCGGGAGAACCGCCGTAGACGATCGGCGCGCCCGGCACGGCGAGCTGGTGAATGAAGACGCCGCTGAGCGACTCGGCGCAGTGCTGCACAACCGCGCCCGCGAGCGTCACCGGCGAGGTGGCCCCGGTGAGCGGCATCGAGATGAGCTCGGCCACGATTCCCGTCCGCGCGCAGTCGATGAGCGCCTGCGCGGTGAGGTCGCTCCACTTGAGCGGCGGCGACGGGCAGCAGTCGAAGATCGCCATCGGCTTGGCGCGGAGCTTCTCGGCGTCCCCGGCCACGGCCGAGAGCATCTCGTGCATCGGCTTGAACGCTTCGACGAGGAAGGTGCCGGTGACGACCGGCTTCGACGAATGCTGGAGCGCGATGAAGAGGCGGTAGCGATCCTGTATCTCGTTCGGAACGTCGCCGGCGATGAGCCCCGTGCTCTGCGCGGCGAGCCCCGGGAGCGCGTCGGTGAGGGTGACGAAGCGCACGAGGTCCGCCGTGACGGGCGTGCGCGCGCGCTTCTCCTTCGGATCGTAGATGCGGAGCGCCGCCGATCCCGGATTGAAATGGATGCGGTCGCCGCCGAGGTGCATGACCTCTTCGCCGCGGCGGTTGTAGAGCGACACCTTCGACGGCGCGCTCTCGACGGCCTTCTCGACGAGCGCCGCGGGGATGCGCACCTGCCGCGTTGTGCGGTCGATGCGGGCGCCGGCGCCGTCGAGGAGCTTCAGCGCCTCGGCGCTCTCGACGAATACGCCGATCTCCTCGAGGATGCGCTTGGCGTCGTCGACGATTTTCTTGCGGGCCTTCTCCGTCCACCAGCCGATCCGGGGATTCGTTTTCTTCTCCAATGCGGGCCTCCCTCTACTCCAGCCTGTACCGGCAATCTCTCTTGCCGCAGTTCTCGCACGAGTTCTCGCTCCGCAGCCGCTCCGGCTCCGCGGCGACGTGCACCGCGAACGAGACCGACTTGCGGGGCGTCATCATGAACGTTTCGCTCAGGCTCACGCCGATCCGCGCGGCGGGGAGCAGCTTGAAAACGGCTCCCTGTTCACGCACGTCCCAATCACCGTCGAGATCGGAAGA
>JBFYZJ010000036.1:0-2703 GCA_041309565.1 Candidatus Krumholzibacteriota bacterium | reverse complement strand
CCCCGGCTTACGGCGCGTTCTACGAGAAGCTTGGTCCGCTGAACGGCGTCGCGAAGCGCTCGGCGTTCGTCATCGACAAGAAGGGGATCATTCGCTACGCGTCGGTGTCCGAAGACCCGAGCGTCTTGCCCGATATCGCCGCGATACAAAAGGTGCTCAACCAATTGAAGTGAGACGGCATCGAGTTCGGCTCGGGGCCGCGGGCGTCATTCCGCCGCGGCCTCGGGCCGGTAAAGAGCTCGCGTGTATGGCAGGCTCTTGACGCCGCAGATATCGGCCGGAAAGTGGAGCAGGAGCCGGCCTTCCCTGTCCAGATCCCCCCGCAGCTGAAACGTGCACGAATCCCGCCCGCTGATCCAGTAAAGCGCCTCGAAGCGGATCGCCTTGTCGCGCCAGACGCCTGTCGCCTCGAAGCGCATCCCCTCGGGCACGAGCTCGGCGCCGGCGGGGGACTTCGTCGAAACGAGCTCGATCGCGACGGTGTCGCCGCGCTGCTCGATCGTGTAGACCGACTTCGAGATCGTGCGGTCGGCGCTCTCGATGTCGCTGTGCCACTGGCCGGCGAGATCGATATTCCGGGAGGGCTTCGGCGGCGCGCCCTCCTGCTTCCCGCCGCACGAGGGGAGCGGGGAGAGGCAGAGAATGAAGATAAGGGGAATCAGCGTCGCAGCTTTGGATCCGCCCGAAAGGGGATTCTTCATTTCGATGCTCCGGCAAAATAAAAATGGGGTGGACGACGGGACTTGAACCCGCGACAACTGGAACCACAATCCAGGGCTCTACCAAGCTGAGCTACGTCCACCGCAAACCTGACTAATTCTATTGTGCGGCATCCGGTTGCGCAAGGGAAAAGGGTCGGGCCGAGCGGCCCGACCCCGTATTCTCGCGCCTGGCAGGACTCGAACCTGCAGCCAACGGATTAGAAATCCGTTGCTCTATCCTTTGAGCTACAGGCGCACAGTCGCCTATATTCATAGCGAGGCTAAGGGGCGATGTCCAGCGTTTCCTTGGTCAGGCGGTTGCGGCGCGCCGGCCGTGGCGGCGCTTCCGGGCCGCGGCGGCGATTCGCGGGAGTCCGATCATGATGTGTCCGTAGAAGGTCCATCCGGGGAACCCGATCCTGATGCCTTTCCGAACGATCGCCCATACCTGGCGGGCGTCGAAAAACTCCGAGCTGATGCGCTTCACGATCCGGTTTATGTCAGCGGGGCCATACCGTTTCGAGAATATGCGGTTGCCGTCGCCGATATAGTACTCGTCGTTCCCTTCGAGAAGCTTGGCCAGGCCCGAGTACTTCTCGTACCGCAGCCGGTTGGGGCTGATCAAATCGACGCCGATGGAGCGGGCGTACGGGGCGATTTCGAGCATCTCCTCTTCCGACTCGCCGAAGAGACCGACGATGAAATAGCCGTTCGTGAGCATGTTCGCCTTGCGCAGCACCGCGAAGGCCTTCTTCACGTCCTCGGTTTTGAAGCCCTTGTTCAGGAGCTTGAGGCTCTTGTCCTGCGCCGACTCGAGACCGATCATCAGCAGACGGAATCCCGCGCGGTGCATCTTTTCGAGAAGGTCTGGATGATTCGCGATCGAGATCCGCGCGTTCGCGAGGAAGATCTTCTTTATCTTCGCCTCGAGAATAAGATCGCAGATCCGGTGCACCCTCGCGATGTCGGCGAAGAAATTGTCGTCGATGAAGGCGACGACCTTCGCGTCGATTTCCTTGAGCTCCCGCAGCACCGACTCGGGAGTCCGCGCCGACCAGTCGCGCTTCTGCCCGAGCGTGTTCGTCTTGAACGAGCAGAACTTGCAGTTGAACGGGCACCCCTGCGAGCTGAGAAGCGAGTCGAAGCTGTATCCGAGACCGATGTTGCGGTAGCTGATCCGGTAGCGATAGCGCCTCTTTGCGCGGTTCGGATAGAGGGTGTCGGATATCGTGGTGAGCGCGCGGTCGGGATTATGAACGATACGGCCGCCGTCGCGCCGGGTGACACCGGCAACGTTCGCCGCGGATCCCGTCCGGACGAGTTCCCTGATCGTATCCTCGCCGTCCCCCCGAACGACAACATCGATATTCGGACATCGGGTAAAGAGCTCCTCGATGTTCTCGGTGGCGAATCTTCCGCCGACGACCGTCATGATCCCGGGGGGCAGCGACCGGATCACGTCGCACACCGAGTCGAGCTCATAGTGCCAGTTCACGCTCACGAGAAACAGGTCGGCGCCGTCGAGCAGGTCCCGGTCGAAGTGTTTCTCGTAGCGCAAATCGATGACGCTGACCTCTCCGACCAGGTCCTCGATCGCGGCGGCGACGTATTCGAGGCCGAGGGGCGGGAAGAACTCGTAGATCGGCACTTCGCGGTAGTACGGGTAGATACATATGGCTTTTTTAAAGGTCATCCCGCTTCTTTCGTGAAGGGGTCGCCCCGCTCAGGGAGCGATCGGGAGAAAGTATCCGATGAGCGCGTGGTAGGGCGAGAACACCGCCTCGATCACGCTCCCGAACGCCATGTTGAAGGCCGGCACACGCATCAGCATGATCACGAAGAAGATGCCGATGAAGCCGAGACGGCGGTAGCGAAGGGCGAGCTCGTCCGGGAGGAACGAGGCGAGCACGTGCGAGCCGTCGAGCGGGGGGACCGGTATGAGATTGAACACCGCGAGGACGACGTTGAGGTAGACCCCGCCGTAGAACATCTTCAGCAGGAA
>JBFYZJ010000035.1:0-3261 GCA_041309565.1 Candidatus Krumholzibacteriota bacterium | reverse complement strand
GGCGCGAGCGCGGTGGACGGCTTCATGTCGCATCAGCTCTTCGTCGAAGAGAATCTCCGCGATACGCTCTATCTCGGTGACCGGGATCAGCCGGTGCTCTCCTTTCACGCGCCCTTGAACGGGCACATGCCGGACGTTCTCACGGGGGTCTCGATCGAAAACTTCGGGGACGGCGAGATCGACAGCCTCGTTGAGCGCCTCGCGCTCTGGGAGGACGACGGGGACGGATCGTTCTCCCGGTGGAGCGACGTTTTCATCGGGGACCTCGTCGCGACGGGAGACCGCTTCGAGATAACCGGATTGTCGCTCACGCTGCTCTCTTCGAAGCGGTTCTTCGTCATGGCCGATTTCGCCCTCGGAACGCGCGGTGTGCTCGCGGCGCGCTTCGGCGTTCCCGCGGGCGGACTCGAGTACGCGTCCGGAAACGACGGCCCGATCGATCGCAACGTCGCGCCCGACAGTGGTCAGGTGCTGCTCCGCCGCGAGATCGTGACGATCGCCGCGCTCCCCGTTCCCGCCGGGGCTCGTTACCCGGGCGAGGGAGACGTCGAGCTGCTCGCGATCAGGATCGGTAACAACACGCTCGGCGGGGTGACCGTCGATTCCCTCCGCGTGCGGGGGAAATCGACGCTCTTCGCGTGCGAGCCCGGAAAATCGTTCGGGCTTCGCGCGGACGACGGCGACGCGAGCTTCGAGCCGGGCGTCGACACGACGCTCGCGGAGGCCGTCTGGGGCGGCGGAGAGGCGTTTTTCGCGGGGATGGGGCTCGCGCTCGCGCCGGGGGAGGAGCGAATCCTCTACGTCGCGACCGAACTTGATTCGTTCCTGACCGTCGACGGCGAGACGCTCGCGGTCGGCGTCGAGTCGGCCGGCGACGTCGGGCTCACGCTCGCCCCTTCGACGAGCGACGAGCTGTTCCGCGTTGAGGCGGAGTTTCCTCTCTTCAGCGCCGGCGGCGGAGTCGCCGACGGCATGCTCGCGCACCAGCTGACGCTCTTCTCCCACGGGGACAGCGTCATCGTCGAGCAGCGGGAGAACGTGCTCGCTCTCGATTTCCTCGTGCCCGGCGACGCATGCGTCGCGGACACGCTCCGCGCTCTCACGATCGCGAATCTCGGCACCGCCGGGAGCAAGCATATCGAACGTCTCCTCTTGTGGCGTGACGACGGCGACGGTCTCTTCGATCCGGCGTCGGATCTCTCCGTCGCGGCGTTCGCCGCGACGGACGCGCGCACGTACGCTGCGCAGGCGCTCGCCGAGCCCCTCGCGGGGCTGTCGGGAGCCCGGCTCTTCGTGACGATGGACATATTCGAGGGCGTCGAGACGGGGGGCACGGTGGATCTCGCCATCCCCGTCATGGGGATCGCCGTCGCTTCCGGCAACGACGGCCCCGTCGACCGTCAGATCGACGGGCCGGGGATCCTCGCCATTCCGGTACCCGACCGGGTGACGCTCTTCACGAGCATTCTCGGCAACAAGCGGGTCCTGCCCGGCCAGCACGACGCGCTGAATCTCGTTCTCGGCATGTACAACAGCTACACCTCGCGGCAGACGCTTCGGAAGCTCACCCTCCTGAGCGTCGGCTCCTCGCGCCCCGAGGAGATCACGAAGGTCTCTGCCTACGCCGATTCCGACGGGAACGGTCTCTTCAATCCGGCGGTCGACGAGCTGCTCGACGTCGCCGACGCGGGCGAGGCGGGCTACGTCTTCGACAAGCTCGGCGCGGCGCTCGAGCCGTACCGGAGCACGCTTCTCTTCATCTCCTATGGGACCGCGCTCGCCGGCATACGCGATTCGATCCGGATAGACTTTCAAGTCTCCGATAAGGCCTCGATCGATTTTCAGAACACGTCTCCGATCATCGAGGGGGAATTCCCGCTCAACTCGGCCGGTGTCGATATCACGGACGGGATGATCGGCGCGCAGATACGGATGCTCCCCGTCCCGGATGAGCGCGTGTCTCCCGGGGCCGTCGACGTTCCCTGCCTGTCCGCGGTTCTTCCGTGCAACGGCATCGTGGAGGATCAGCTCGAATCCTTCGCTGTTCAGAACGGGGGAACGGCGGCGCAGGGGGAGGATATCCGCTACATCAAGCTGTGGAAAGACACGGGGAGCGTGTCGCTCGCGTTCGACGCCGGCGACGCGTTTCTCGCGTTCCTCGTGTGGGACGGAAGCTCGTGGAGGACGGTCTCGCCGCTCGCGGAGCCCGTTCCGTGCGAGGGGCTCGTGCTCCACGTCACGGCCGATATCGCCTCGACCGCGCAGGACGGACGGACCGCGAACCTCTGTCTTCCCGTCGACGGCGCGGTCGTCGCCTCGGGCAACGACGGGCCTATCGACGGCCGCGCGTGCGGGGCGGCCCGAATCGAGGTTACGACCGATCCACTGCTCGCGTCGTTCGACGTTCCGGCCGCGGTGACCCGGGACCAGATCTTCGAGGTCCGCATGAACGCGGCGAACGTCGGCGATTCGATGCTCTTCGGCGTCGCGCCGGACAGCTTCGCTTGGGCCGGCACCGGCTCCTGCTCGATCGTTTCGGGGCCCGCGCCCTCCGCCGTGGATCTCGCAGCGGGGAGCGGCGGCGGCTTCGTGTGGACCTGCAGGGCGCTGTCCCCGGGCGCGCTCGTGTTCAGCGGGCGCGCGAAACAGGAAGCCGGCCCGGAGGCGAGCAGGCTCGAGCACTCCGATACGATTCGTGTCGACGAGATCCCCGAGAACGTGACGGCGTCCGTCGAAGACCTCGCGCCCGTGAGCATCAATCGGGGCCAGGAAGATATCGCGCTCGTCGAGGTGACCATCGCGTACGATCCCGCGGCCGGGCTCGGGGCGCCGGTCGCCTTCACGTCGCTCGAACTGTCCATGACGAACGGCGCCGGAGCGCCGCTGAGCGTGAACGACGTCGTTTCGCGGATCCGGCTCAGGGACGAAACGCGCGTGCTCTGCTCGACGGCGACGGACGGAATCGTCGAAAGCTCCGTCGAATGCCGCCTCCAGGAGCCGGTCGTTCTGCTGCCCGGCGCGTCGAGCGTGTTCAGGATATCGGTCGATATCGCGACCGCGGCGTCCGCGTCCGATTTCAGGCTCTCGATCGCGTCCGCCGGGGCTCTCGCGATCGTCGACGGCAACAGCGGAGCGGCCGTTCCGTTCTCCGGAACCGTCTTCCCGTGGGGGACGAGAACGGTCGTTCTGAGAGATCCGGCGAGCGTGCTCCTCGCGCGGCTCGTCTCCGCGGCGCCCGCGAACGTCAACACCGGCCAGGAG
>JBFYZJ010000034.1:0-5233 GCA_041309565.1 Candidatus Krumholzibacteriota bacterium | reverse complement strand
TCCGTCCTCGTGATCTACACGCCGCGGATCGACGAGCCCTTCGCGGACTACACGGGCACGGAAGCGTCACAGCCCGGCGCGCTCGAATCGGCGAGCATCATCTTCAGCAACATCGTCCCGAACGCCCTGAACCTGCGGATCGGCCGCTTCGAGCCCGCGTATCATCTCTTCAGCTCGAAGCGCTCCTTCTACCTGATCTCGCCGTACGACGTCTACGAATACCCGACCGGCGGCAACGGCTTCCTCTTCGGCGACAACCAGATCGGGATCGAGGCGACGGGGCTCGTCGCCAAGGGATTCAAGTACGGCCTCGGCGTGGTCAACTGGACGGGGGCGAAGGCGGACAATAACAAGTTCAAGGACGTCTACCTCACGCTGTCGCAGACGATCGGCGCGGGGGACGGGCAGAGCGCGGGGCAGCGCATCGGAGCGTTCGTCTACTACGGCAAACAGCCCATGATCGCGCCCGATTCGCTGGGCGCCCTGCCGCCGGCCGTCTCCCCCACGGGCGAATACGCCGGCTGCGACAGCGAGGCGTACTACCGCTACGGGGCCTCGGCGAGCCTCAACTGGAAGACGTTCAACCTGCTCGCCATGTATATGCGGGGGCTCGACGACCAGACGTTCAACGCGATCGACGGCGCGAAGGACTACGAGTACGACGGAGGATTCGTCGAGCTCGACTACGCGGGCCTGTGGAACAACCGGCTCGTCGCGTCGGGGCTCTACAACTGGGTCGCGCCGCCGTCGTACGACAACGTGAACCCGAAAATCACCGCGTACTCGGGATTGCTCCGCTATTATCTCGGCGACTGGAGCGCGGTGAACGTCGCCCTGCACGGCGAATACACGTACCGGAAGACCGAGGCGGGCGAAAGCACGATGACGGAGAACGTCTACTCGATGCTCGTGGACTTCGGCTTCTAGCGCGCCGCTGCCGGCGAAGGGGAAGTATCCTGGAGGTCGCGGCTCGAAGGCGGGCCGCGGCCTCCTTCGTTTCATGAAGGCAGGTGACGCCATGAGCGAATCGTTGCGGCGAGGAGACGGCGAGAAGCAGGAAGTCCTCAAGCGCATCATCAGGGATCTGCACGCGGGGGTGCCGGTCGAGAAACTCCAGAAGACCTTCGCGGACATCGTGAAGAACACGTCCCCCGAGGAGATCGCGTCGATGGAGAACGCGCTCATCGAGGAGGGCTTTCCGCCCGACGAGATCAAGCGTCTCTGCGACGTGCACGTGCGGGTGTTCGAGAAATCGCTCGCGAAGGCCGGCAAGCCCGCGAAGATCCCGGGGCACCCCGTCTACACCTTCATGCAGGAGAACAAGGTCGCCAAGGAGCTTCTCAAGGAGCTCTCGGGGCGCGCGAAGCGGCTCGAAAGGAAGGAGCCGCGCGAGAGCGACGTGGCCGCGTTCGCCGAGAGCTTCACGCGGTTCCGCGAGATCGAGAAGCACTACGCCCGCAAGGAGAACCAGCTCTTCCCCGCTCTCGAGCACAAGGGCTTCACGGGGCCGACGAAGGTCATGTGGGGCAAGCACGACGAGATCCGGCAGCTCGTCCGGGAAACGGACGCCCTCGCCAGGGCGCGCGACTGGAAGAACCTGCGCGGCAAGATCAAGTCGCTCGAGGGCGCCGTCAAGAAGATGATCTTCCTCGAGGAGAAGATCCTCTACCCCACCGCGGCGAAGAAGCTCGGGGACGTCGAATGGGCGCTGATCAAGCGCGGGGAGCCCGAGATCGGCTACGCGTGGGTCGCGCCCTCGAACCTCTGGGACGCGGAGATCGCCAACGCGCTCGCGGCGGCGCACGGCGGGGCGACCGTCGCCCCGGCTGCCGCCGCCGGCGAGGTGAAGCTCTCCGAAGGCCGCCTCACGGGCGGGCAGATCGACCTGCTGCTGAAGGCGCTCCCCTTCGACGTCACCTTCGTCGACGAGAACGACGTCGTGCGGTATTACTCGGCGACCGAGCACCGCATCTTCCCGCGGAGCCCGGCGATCATCGGGCGCGCCGTCCAGAACTGCCACCCGCACAAGAGCGTCGACGTCGTGAACGACATCATCAAGAGCTTCCGGGAAAAGAAAAAGAGCGTCGCCGAGTTCTGGATCCAGTCGCAGGGGGCGTTCATCCATATCCGGTATTTCCCGCTGTACGACGCCTCCGGCGCGTACCGCGGCGTCATCGAGGTGAGCCAGGAGATCTCCGGCGTCCGCAAGCTCGAGGGGGAGCGCAGGCTTCTCGATTGGTGACGTGACGGTGCCGCAGCGCGGGCGTCTCGATCGGTGGTGACGGTGCGGCATAAATACGGCATACTGGCCGCGCTCCTCGGCGCCGCCTGCGGGCTCGCCGCGTTCACCTTCCTCTACGCCCGCGGCCCCTCGTACCTCTTCGACGATCCGGCGGTCTGCACGAACTGCCACGTCATGCGCGCCGAGTTCGACTCGTGGAACCGGTCGAGCCACAAGGCCGCCGCCACGTGCAACGCCTGCCACACCCCGCACAACATCGCCGGAAAATACGCCGTCAAGGCCCTGAACGGCTGGAATCACGGACTGGCGTTCACCACGGGGCGCTACCCCGATCCGATCATGATCCGCGGCCTCAACGAACGGATCGCCGCGGACAACTGCTGGCGGTGCCATGAGGGCATGGCGAGCCGGATGACGATGCTGTACCCGCGGGGGGACATCGACTGCACGGCGTGCCACGGCAACGTGGGGCATATGGCGCGCCTCTAGATAAAGGAGTGTCAGCGATTCGCATTCTATCGTTCGTGAAGAGCAACAGGGCGTACGTCGCCGTGTTCGCGATCGCCCTCGTTTTCACCGTCGTCGCGGCGGCGGTCCTCGTCGACGTCGCCGGCAAGAAACGCGAGGCGCTGAGCTGGCCGCTCAAGGTCGTCGAGATCCCGAAGAACGAAATCGACCCGGTCGTGTGGGGCAAAAACTTCCCCTTCGAATACGACACCTTCGTCAAGACCGAGATCGACTACGGCGAGACGAAATACGGCGGCTCGAAGCAGTTCGACCGGCTCGAGCGCTACCCGGCGATGCGGCGGCTCTACGCCGGAAACGCCTTCGGCGTCGATTACCGGGAGGAGCGCGGGCACCATTACGCCGCGATCGATCAGGCGAACACGAAGCGCGTCGTCGTCGCGCAGCAGCCCGGCGCCTGCCTCAACTGCCACGCGGCGGAGGCGCCGCTCATGATCGAGGAGATGGGCTGGGAGGCGTTCAACCGGACGCCGTACGATTCGCTCAAGGGCCGCGCGAAGACGGGCTCCTCCTGCGCCGACTGCCACGATCCCGAGACGATGGAGCTCCGGATCACGCGCCCGGCGTTCCGCATCGCGATGGAGGCCGCGGGCGTCGACCTCAAGAAGGCGACGCGGCAGGAGATGCGCGCCTACGTCTGCGCCCAGTGCCACGTCGAGTACTACTTCCTCGGGGACGACAAGGTGCTCACCTTCCCGTGGAGCAAGGGGCGGACGATCGAGGCGATCGAGGCGCACTACGACGATTACGCCTTCAAGGACTTCACGCACAAGGAAACGGGCGCGCCGATGATCAAGATACAGCACCCCGAGTTCGAGCTCTGGGGCACGGGCGTCCATGCGAAATCGGGCGTCTCGTGCGCCGACTGCCACATGCCCTACGTGCGCGAGGGGAGCGTGAAAATCTCGAACCACTGGGTGCGGAGCCCCTTCGACAACATCGAGCAGTCGTGCCAGACGTGCCATCGCCTGACGAAAGAGGAGCTGAAGGATCGCGTCGCCGTCGCGCAGGACCGGACGGCGGCGCTCCTGCGGCGATCGGAGACGGCGCTCCTCGCCGCGATCGACGCGATCGTGGCGGCGCGGGCCGCGGGCGCGGGGGACGAGGCGCTCGGCGAGGCGCTGCGGCTCCATCGGGCCTCGCAGCTGCGGTGGGATTTCGTATCGTCGGAGAACAGCACGGGCTTCCACAGCCCGCAGGAGGCGGCGCGGATACTCGCCGAATCGATCGATCTCGCGCGCCAGGCGCAGCTCGCGGCCGGGCTCGCCGCGTCAGGAGGATCTCCGGCGGGCCGATAGCAGCCGCCGGACGAGCACGACGAGAATCGCGACGGCCGCGGCGAGGGCGGCGAGTCCGGCGAGAAAGAACGTCCCGACGCGGCTGTCGAGCGCCGTCCACGGGGATTTCCCGAAGAATCCCTTCTTGATCGTCGGGATCGCGACGAGCGCGTGCAGCGCCTTGGCCGGCGGGAACTCCTCGATATCGCCCACGGCGAGAACGTACTTTCCCCGGTTGACGGGATTGGAGACCCGCACCTCGTAGAGCCCCGAGCCCACGGTGTCCCGCCACGCGGGCCCCTGAAAATAGTGGTCCCCGCCATACGGCTCGTAGAACCTCGGCCACACGAGAAACGTGCTGTCGACGACGGCGAAGAGAGCGCCGTCCTTGAATATCTCGACGTCGAAGTCCGTTCTCGCTCCCGGGATGTCGGGGGCGAGGATATTCACGTAGAGCGTGAAGGCGCGGTCCGAGCGGATCTCGTAGACGGCGGGCTCGCCGGGGAGCTCTCCGTAATACGCCTTCGAGATCTCGGGATCGAGCACCGCGACCCTCGTCGCGCGGCTGACGAAGTTCGGCTGATGCGCGAGCGCGGCGCCGCCGAAGAGCGGCGCGAGCGAAAGCGTCAGCAAAAGCGCGCATATCGTCAGGGCGGCTTGTTTCATAGGAGCAGAATATAGCCGGGGCGGGGCGCGATCGCAAGCCCTCTCGAGGAAGACCCGAAGGCGCCCCGCCGGATTGTCAGCGCCTTTTCCAGCGCGTTTCTTGAGCCCTCAGCCGCGCTTCAGGAGCCCCGACGCCCGCGCGCTCTCGACCGCCCCCGCGAGAAACAGGGCGCCGAGGAGCGCATGGGGCCAGACGCGCGCCCCGTTCGAAACGCCGCCGTACACGCGCGCGCCGCAGTAGATCGCGGCCGCCGCGTACACGAACGGCATGAAACGCATCTCGGCGAGCGCCCGCGCCACCCGGGTGCGGCTCAGCACGAGCCCCCCGGCCGCCAGCACGATCACGATGATGGTGGTTGCCATGGCTGCCTCCTTGCTACGGACAGATGATGTCGGCGATGCCGCCGTCGCACGAGCTGCAGAATACGCCGAACGAGCAGACCGTGTAGAATCCCAGCGATCCGCCCGATTTCAGGGCGCAGAGGGTGAATCCCACGACGAGCTGCGTTACCTTGCACGTGAG
>JBFYZJ010000033.1:0-3355 GCA_041309565.1 Candidatus Krumholzibacteriota bacterium | reverse complement strand
TGTACGACCGGATCCGCGAGAACTTCGGCCTCCGGCGGCGCGAGAGCTACGAAGGGATGATCCACGTTTCCATCAACGAGACGCTGTGCCGGACGATCATCACCGGGTTGACCGTGTTCATCGTGACGATGTTCCTCCTCTTCATGGGGGGGGAGTTCGTGCGCGACTTCGCGCTTGCGATGACGATCGGCCTCGTCACGGGAACGTACTCCTCCGTGTTCGTGGCGAGCGCGCTCGTGGTCGAGTGGCAGAACCGGATCACCAACCGCAAGAAGACGGCGCGGGCGGCCGCCTGAGAGGGCAATGCTGGAGCATGCCGGGCTCATCGTCCTGTACGCCGTTCTCTTTCTCCTGAACGTCCTCATCTTCGCGGGACTGCCGGGGAGTTGGATCTCGCTCGGCGCGATCGCGATCTACGCCGCCGCGACGCGCTTCTCCGTCGTCGGCTGGCAGATGCTCCTCCTCATGGCGGGGATCGCGGCCGCGGGAGAGATCGCGGAATCGCTCCTCGGAACCCTCTACGTGGCCCGAAAGGGCGCGACGAAATGGGGAGTGCTCGGGGCTTTCGCCGGGGGGCTCGCCGGCGCCGTCTTCGGGACCGCGATTGTCCCGATCGTCGGAAGCATTCTGTTCGGATTCGTCGGGGCCTTCGCCGGAGCGGTCGTCTGCGAATACCTCTATTACCGGTCCCTCGACCGGGCGCTCCGCACCGGATTCTTCGCCTTCGTCGGCAAGCTCATCGCGATGCTCGTCAAGTTCGCCCTCGCCCTCGTCGTGCTGGGTCTATTTATATATAGAACCTGGCCTTGAGCTTCGAGTGTCCACTATAGTGGACGCCATTCTCCAAAAGTGGACAGCCGCCATCCCCGCGCACGCACCTAACTTGTTTGTTTTCAATGAAATAATATGGCACGCGCTATGCGATTATTGCCTGCGGTCAACCATGCCCTGAGGGAGGATTTTGCCCGGCCGAGCCGCCGAGGGGAAAGAAGGCTCTTCAACATGTCGATCGCGCGACTCCGCGGCATTTCAATCTGGCTCTTGGCGGCGCTCCTCGTAGCGATCTCTCCGCTATCGGCGCAGGAGAAGCGTAAGCTCGATGAGCCGAAGGGACGGCCGTTGCCGATGGACGAGATCGGCGAGGCGCCGCTTATCGTGTTCAGGAATTTCGAGAAGGCGTGGCAGGCCGGGAACGCGCAGGCGCTCTCGGAGCTCCTGAGCGAAACACGCGTCTTCATGGAGATTCGCGGCATCGAGCGCCAGGGCGGATATTTCACGAGGCCGCAGATGCTCTACATCTTGAAAGACATGTTCGGGAACACGACACAGACCACGTTCACGTTCGTGAGATATCACAATCTCGAGAAGCAGGACAGCAGGGTATACGGGATGGCCCAGAGGAGCTACAAAATCAACCAAAGCGGCGGGCTCTACAAGGACAAGGTGTACATCACGCTCGTCAGAGAAGGTTCGCGGTGGGCGGTG
Source organism: Candidatus Krumholzibacteriota bacterium (assembly GCA_041309565.1). Lineage (GTDB taxonomy): Bacteria > Krumholzibacteriota > Krumholzibacteriia > Krumholzibacteriales > Krumholzibacteriaceae > SSS58A. Next base: position 1,870 of record JBFYZJ010000033.1, on the reverse strand, counting down.
GCGGAGATCAAGTCCACATGGTAGCGCGCGCGAATTGCGGAGCCTTTGAGCCGTGCTTCAGGAAAAAGAACAAAAGATATTCCAAGGCGTTCTCTGGGCGTTTCTATTCGGATCGCTGATCTTCTTCGTCGCGCGCCTGTCGTTCGGCAGGCTGATGCTCCCCGCCGCTATCTGGTACATGCTCCTGCTCCTCGACGTCGGGTTCATCGTTTTCATTTTTGTTCCCCATGCGGGCCGCGGCCTTCCCGGCGTGCCGGGCAGGCACGAGGAGACGGTCGAGAAGCACCGGTGGTATCCGCGCCATCTCGCCGAGATCATCGAGGGGAGAGGGGGCGAGAAGCCGGCCCCGTCCGAAGGGGGCGTCTATCCGCCGTCGCGCGCGATCCCTCCGGTGCCGCTCGTTCCCCTCGTGCTTCTCGGCGTGTGTCTCGCGCTCGCGTATCCCGGCGCGCCCGGGGAGAAGGAGTGGCGGGAGAAGGAGACGGTGCGCCTCCGGCGCGTGTACGACGACGCGGCGCGCGAGCTCGCGCGGCTCGAACAGCTCGCCGTGAACCTCGGAACCGCGGCGTCGTCGCGCGCCGACTGGAGCGCCGTCGCGCGGGGAGACAACGCCGACCGGTCGGCCCTCATCAGGCGCGCCGATTCGCTGGCGAAATCGGTCGCTCCCGGCGACGTGCCCCTCCGCGAAGTGGGGGTTCAGCTGTTCACTCCCGGGGGAGAGCGGATCGCGTGGGGAGGCTCTCCGCGGCACCTCGACGCGGCGCGCCCCGGCGCGCCCTCGGGCACGATCGTGTTCGCGAGCCGGGCGCCGCTCCATACGCTCCTCGTGTGCGAGGTGCGGGACCCGGCGCGCGGCGCCGTCGCCGTCGACATTCCGCTCGAGGTGAATTTCCGCATCAACAACCGCTTCCTGCGCAGCACGAGCCTCGGCGAGGCGCTGTCGCGACGCTACGGGGACGACGTCGAGTTCACGTTCGCCACGGGGGAGCATCGTGGGGTCGCCGCGTGGGCCGATCCCGCGTCTGCCGGGAAGGACGTGAGAATCGTCAATATCCCGAACATCGGTATTCGAGTGGTCGGGGTTCTGCAGACATCGACGGGATTCCCCCTCGCGCGGCTCACGGTGCTGGGCGATCCGTACGCGGAGGTCATCCGCGAAGCCGAAGCGAGCCGGGCCCGCTGGGCGGCGCTGCTCCTCTCGATCGCCGTCATCGTCGTCGTCGTGTGGTTCTTCAGGGTGCATTTCAAGCGCCCCGCCGCGGCGGGAGCGCAGCGCGGCATCCTCCTGCGCCGGATCGGCGCGCTCGCCGCTTCGCTCGTCGTCATCCGGCTCATCCTCCTCAGGCTCAACGTTCCCGGCGGGCTCGTCGGGACGCAGGTGTTCAGCCCGTTGCTGTTCGCCGACGCCATTCTCGGCGGCGTCATGCGGAACGCGGGAGATTTCCTCGTCACGGCCGTTTTCATGCTCATCTTCGTGTTCGGCTCGATCAAGGCGTTTCGAACGTACTACCGCGCTCACCTCGAGCGCCCGCTCGGCGCCGGCGGAGGGTTCGGCGCGGCGCGATTCGCCGTGAAGGCCGCCCTCATCTTCGGCGCGCTCGAGGGGGCCGTCGCGTTCGCCTCGAACGTCGTTTCGCGCACGACGGTCAACGCGGTTCCCCGCCTCGTGGGACTCGACGTCAATCTCCTCGACGCGCCGGTGCTCGCGCTCCATCTCTCGCTCCTGTTCGCGGTTTCGGCCGTCTTCATCGCGGCGCTCTTCGTCATGCGTCTCGCGCTCGTCTGGGGGGACCGGCGGCTCCTCGAGGGGCTCGCCGCCTCGGCGGTCGCGATCGCCGGCGTCGCGGCGTTGAACGCGTCGCGGGGCGGC
>JBFYZJ010000032.1:0-4916 GCA_041309565.1 Candidatus Krumholzibacteriota bacterium | reverse complement strand
ATTTCCTCCCAGACCTCGTCGCTCAGCGTCGCGCGCATCGCCGCGCTGAGATCCTCGGCCGCCTTCGGATACTGCTTGTTCCTGCTTTCGAGATCCTTCACGACCTTGGCGCGGGCCTCGTCGCGCATCTTGACGTGCGCGTCGCGCACCTCGCCGAAGAGCTCCTTGTTCTCGCGGACGATCTTCTCGCCCCGCTCGCCTACGCCATCGACGAGATAGCCTCCCTGAATCTTCGATACGGCGAGGTCGCAGCCCTTCTCCGGCCACGGCTTCGCGCCGAGCAGATTGCAGAAGCAGCTCTCGCCGCATTCGGTGCAGTCCGCGCCGACGACGATCATCTTGTCGCGCCTGACCTTGTAGAACGGATCGGTGAACTCTCCCTCGGTCTGCACCTTGTCGACGAGCGCGAGCGCGGCGAGATCGCAGGCCCTCGCGCCGGCGACGACGACCTGCGGAAATTCCTTCTCGTCCGCCATGTCGTCCCCCTCGGTGGAGGGATACCCGGCGACGGGGTAGCGCAGCAGCTGCGCCAGCGCCTTGAGGGGCTCCACCGTCCGGTAGCCGTCGATGGCCAGATTGTCGGGGAGCGGGAACAGCTCGATCCGCTCGAGATGCAGCTTGCCCGTTTCCGCCTCGCGGACGGGCACAAAGAGCTCCCCGTCGGAGGAGAGCTTTTTCAAGAGCCGCTCGAAGTTCGTAGAGTCTATAAAATGCATATTTCCGCGCTGATGATAAAAGCGACCACTGAAGCGGCGGGCCGCGGGGCCCTCGTCGTTCTCGCCTTCAGTGGCCAAGGCAACGAACTTAAACAAGGTGTAATTATCAACGAACAGGCGAAGGTGTCAAGCGCATTTTGCAAAATTGTCCGAAAAGGAGCTCCGTGACGGCACGCGCGGCGCGGCGGCGCAACCGCCTGCGCGCGCGATGGCGCCGCCTACTTCTCGCCGAGGAGCTGCAGCACCGCTTCCCGCAGCTTCTCCCCGCGCACGTTCTTGTACCGGATGACGCCCTTCTTGTCGATGAGGAAGGTCGCCGGAATCGAGTTCACGGCGTAGAGCTGGGCGTAATCGCTCATCCAGTATTTCCCGTCGAAAAGCTGCGGCCAATCCATTTTATTATCGCGTATGTAGTTCTGGAATTTCTCCCGCTCGTTGTCGAGCGAGATCCCGATGATCTCGAAGCCCTTCTTATGGAGCTCGTCGTACGTTTTGATCACGTTGGGCATCTCCGCGCGGCAGGGATTGCACCACGCGGCCCAGAAATCGAGGAGAACGACCTTGCCCTGGTAATCCTTCGGAAAATGTATTTTGCGCCCCTGATACGACGCGGCCTCGATGGGCACCGCCGGCGAGCCGATCTTGAGCTTCCGCAGGGCTTCGATTCTCGCGAGCTCCGCCTTCGCTCCCTCGGCGGCGCGCGAGCCGGCCGCGCCCGGGACGCCTATCGCCAGATTGAAGCTGCGCTCCGCCTCTTCGTAGCGCTCGAGGGCCATGTAGCAGGATCCCATGATGAACCGCACCTGGGCGATCACCTCGGGGCCCCCCTTGTCGCCGGGCGCGGTGATGAAGTCGCCGAAGTAGCGCAGCGCCTTGTCGTACTGGCCGATCGACGAGTAGAGCCGTCCGAGCCCGTAGCTGGCCTGCGCGGCCTCGGCGGACTTGGGGTATTTCTTGAGAAAGTCGAGCATCGCCTTCTCGGCGTAATCGACGTATTCGTAAGGGCTCATCGTCTGCGACCGGGCCCGCAGATCCTCGTTGATCTTCTTCATGGCCGACGCGGCGTCGGTCTGGGCGAGGGCGTACCCTGAGCCGAGAACGAGGAGCGCCGAGAACGCGGCGACGGCGATTGCGATTCGGGTCCGACCGAAGGTCATATCTCCCCTACTTCTTGCTCTGCGGCAGCCCTTCGGCCGGCTCGCCGACGCGGATGCTGCCCACGATGTCGAGAATGATCTCTTTGAACCTCGGGTTGTTCGTGTAGATCTTGACGGACCCGGCGTACTGCCCGAGCCTGCTCGACGGCCGGATCCACACCGTGCCGCGGAACGACTTGCCCGGCTGCATCTCCTGGATCTTCACCGTCATGTCGTCGCGGTTCGGCACCGCCTTGAGGATCTTCAGCGAATCGCCGCGCGCGGCGACGACGTTGAAGGTCCGGTCGAACGCCTTCGTGGCGCCGGCCGGGATGACCATCTCCCCGAAGTAGAGCCGGTCGGGATAGATCTCCACGTCCTTCTGGACGAGGATCGACATCGACACGCTCTTTTCCTTGATCTTCGGATAGTCGGTCGTCAACAGGATGTTCGCCACGACGTTCTCGGGCGTGAGCGCCTTCTTCTGCCACATCTTGAGGCGGTACTTCTTCCCCTTCTCGACCGTCTCGACCTTGAGCCCGATCTTGTCGACGAGGCCCCGCGCCGCGGCGTCGTCCGCCCAGCGGGCGCCCGTGATGACGACCGGCTTGTCGAGCAGACTCGTCACGACGACCTCGAACGAGAGCTTGTCGTCGATGAATCCGTTCCACCGCATTTCGCGCGAGAACTCGAACGCGCGCTTCACGGTGCCCGCCGTGGCGAGGACGAACTGCTCGTTGCCGACTTCGTTCGTACGCACGGTGAAATTCTTCTCGAAAAATCCGGGGAAGAGCTTCTTCCCGTCGATCTTGATATTAACCTTGCCCTCCGACCCGGGAGGGATGACCTTGTCGTAGTCGGCCACCGAGCAGCCTCAACCAGGCCTCACGCTGAGGATCTGCGCCTCGGCTTCGCCGACGTTCTTGATGATGAAGGTGTGCGTGATGTCCTGCCCCTCGAGCACCTCTCCCATCTGGGCGGTCTTCGTCCCGATCAGAAGCTTCGGCACCTTGCCGGCGGGCTTGCTCTTGGCGGCGAACGCCACCCCGAAGAGCCCGGCGACGAAAAGCAGGACGAGAGCCGCTGCGACCAGTCTCCGCTGATTTCTCATGCGCTGACCTCCAACGCCGTTCACGGGCGGGATCACTTCTTGCCCCGGGGCGCGTCCTCGGATGCTTTCCCGACGCGCACGCTGCCGACGACGTCGAGGACGACTTCCCGGTATTTCGGATAATTCGTATAGATCTTCACGGATCCGTTGAACGCATCGATCTTGCTCGTGGGGCGGACCATGACCGTCCCCCGGTACGACTTGCCCGGCATGAGCTCCGTGATCTTGACCGTCATGTCGTCCCTGCTCGAGACCGCCTTGATCACCTCGAGCGAATCGCCGCGCGCCGCGATGATGTTGAAGCTCCGCTCGAATCCCTTCGTCGCGCCGGGCGGTATGACCATCTCGCCGTAATAGAGCCGCTGCGGGTGGAGCTCGACGTCGTTCATGATCGTGAGCGCAACCGACACGTTCCGCTCCTTGAGCTTCGGATTGTCGGTCGTGAGCACGATGCTCGACACGACGCTCTCCGGGGCGAGCTCGGCCTTCTTCCATACGGAGAGCTTGTATTTCTTGCCCCGCTCGACCGTATCGAGCTTGACGCCGATCTTCGCGTCGAGGCCTTTCGCCATGCCGTCTGCGTCCCAGCGGGCGCCGGTGATATGCGTCGGCGAGGAGAGCAGTATCGTGATGAAGCTCTCGATCTTGAGCGGCTCGTCGGCGAATCCCGCCCAGCGGATCTCGCGCGAGAACTCGAGCGCCTTCGTGACCGTTCCCACGACGTTGAGGCTGAACTGCTCGTTCTCGGGATCGTTCGTCTTGACCAAGAAGCTCTTGTCGAACGGGCCGGCGCCGACTTTCTTCCCGTCGAGCTTGATGTGGACCTTGCCCTCCTTGCCGGGAGGGATGACCTTGTCGAAGTCCGCCACGGAGCAGCCGCAGCTCGGTTTGACGGAAACGATCTGGAGCTCTGCGTTCCCCGTGTTCCTGATGATGTAGTCGTGCTCGACGTTCTGCATCTCGAGAATCTCGCCGACCTGCACCGTTTTCTGGTCGACGACGACCTTGGGGGATTTTCCGGCGGGCTTGCTCTGAGCCGCCGCGGCGGCATAGAGGCCGGCCGCGAGCGCGGACACGAGCACCGCCGCCAGAACCGTGTATCGAATCTTCATACGCTGCCCTCCAGACTCCGGAACCCTTCGAAGGGGCGACAAACAAGCATTTAATTATAAACCAATAGCACCCTTTGTTCCATAATTAAAATCACTGGCGGCTTGCGCCCGGGATTTCTTTTAGTATAATGGATGCGGGAGGCCGCGGGAAATCCTCCCGGAGCGAGCTATGGCTGAAAACAAGAACGGCGGCAACGAGATATACATGGACCGCATCGCGGCGGCGCCGGTCAGGCCGGAGTCGGTCGACGCCATGGTGCCGCTGCTCCGGGACGGCTTCGGGAACCCCCAGAGCGTCCACGGAAGAGGACAGGCCGCGGCGGAAGTGCTCACCCGGGCCCGCGAGCAGGTAGCCTCCCTCGTCGGCGCGGAGCCGTGGGACGTGATCTTCACGGCGACCGGCTCCGAAGCCAACAACATGGCCATCAAGGGGATAGCCTCCGCCCGGAAGAAGAAATCGAACCGCATCGTCATATCGGCGATCGAGCACCATTCGGTGATGAATCCTGCCCGGACCCTCTCGAAGGAGGGTTACGAGCTCGTCATCCTGCCGGTCGACCGGCACGGGCTCGTCTCGTCGGCGAGCCTCGAGGCGGAGCTCGCCAAGGGCGCCGCGCTCGTCTCTATCATGCACGCTAACACGGAGATAGGCACGATCGAGCCGGTCGCCGAGCTCGCCGCGCTCTGTGGAAAAGCCGACGTTCCGATGCATTCGGACGCGTGGGGCACGGTGGGTGTCGTGCCCGTCGACATGGCGAAGCTCGGCGTGAGCGCGCTCACGATCGCCGCCCAGAACTTCGGCGGGGCCCCCGGCGCGGCGGCCCTCATTCTCCCGAAGGGG
>JBFYZJ010000031.1:0-5362 GCA_041309565.1 Candidatus Krumholzibacteriota bacterium | reverse complement strand
CCTTCGCTTCGTCGAGCGCCTTGTCGAGTCGGCCGACTGAAGACGTTCTGTCATACGCCCATTCGCGCTCGCCATCGGTGTGGTGAACGAGCGCCATAAAACGCGCGCCGCCGCCCGCCGCCGTCCACTGGAGCATCTCTCGATCGCCGTCGGAATTGCCGAACGCGGCGATGGGACGCCGTCCGATATACGTGTGGATGCCGACCGGTTTCCCTGTTTTTTCGTCGAAGAAATTCAGCTCCGGCAGGCGAACGAGCACCGGCTTGCCGTCTCGGATCTCGTATTTCGTTTTGATGCTGCTGCCGATGACTTGCTCGGGCGGAATGCCATAGGCCTTCTCCGCCCACGGCCGCATAAAATCGATGCCGCCGCCCGAGACGATGAAGGTCTTGAAGCCGTTCGCCCGCAGGTAGTCGAGCAGCTCGAGCATCGGCTGATAGATCATCTCGATAAAGAGCCGGCCGGTTTTCGGATGCTTCGCCGTCGCGATCCAATCTCCGACGGTTTTCGCTAACTCGTCGGTCGTCATGCCCGCGTGCGTGGCCATGACGATCCGCAAAGCGGCCGGTTCACCCCCCGCGAGCGCGGCCTTGTGATCGCCCCTGAGGAGCGAGGCGAACGGCTCTTCCTCCTTCCACTCGGGGTGCTGCGACGCGAGCGCTTTCACGCGATCGAGCATAAACGCGAGCTGAACATAGATCGGTTGTTCGCTCCAGAGCGTGCCGTCGTTGTCGAACACGGCGATACGCTCGGCGGCCGGCACGAAATCCGGCGAGCCTTCCCCCGTGACTTTCATGACAAACTCGATCAGGGCCTTCTTCGTCGCGGTGTCGTTCCACGAAGGCAGCGGTTCGGCTGCCCGAGCTGTCGTCGCGGCAACAAGGCATAGAGAGGATCCGCCCAGCGCCATGCGCGCGATACGCAGCGCCGGATCAATCAATCTCCGCCGTTCACGTGACATCCATCGATCTCCTTTCTCGCCGTTTTTCATTATCGGGAATATCAGTCGCATGTGATCCGACGAGGACGGACTCATGCGCTACGACACGACGATGCCCGCCTTCTCGGCAAGGCGCACGAGGTCGGCCACCGATTCCGCCTCCATCTTCTGCATCACGCGGCTCCGGTGCACCTTGATGGTCTTGATCGACGTGCCGAGCTCGAATGCGATCTGCTTGTTCAGCATCCCCTTGATGACAAGCTTCATTACTTCCAGCTCTCGAGGCGTAAGGTTCGCGACACGTCGCTCGACGTCCGTTCTCTCGCGGCGCCGCTTCTCGTCCCGCCGGGCCCGGGTCATCGCGAACTCGACGGCCTCGATGAGCGCCTTCGAGCTGAACGGCTTCGGGAGAAAATCGACGGCCCCGCCCTTCATCGCCTCGACGCTCGTGGGAATGTCGCCGTGCCCCGTGACGAAGACGATGGGAAGGTCGAGCCTTCGCCGCTCCATCTCCTTTTGAAGATCGATGCCGCTCATGCCGGGCAGGCTCAGGTCGAGGACAAGGCACGACGGGCGCGCCGAGCGATCGAGAGAGAGAAAATCGTCCGCCGAGGGAAACGTCTCGGCCTCGAATCCATGCGCTTTCAGAAGGCGCTTGATCGACCGGCGCATGGATTCGTCGTCGTCTATCACGTAAACCACAGTCTGGGAATCGCTCATGCCCCCCCCGAGGATCACCGGAATGAAGGATCCGGATGTCGTGCAATCGAAGGATTTCATTATACAAGCAGTCGATAGCGTTTGCAATTCCTTTTAACTGTCTTTACTATTGCTTCATGATGTTTCAACGAACAACCCGTGGTGCGATTCCCTTCTGGGCCATACCGCTGTTCTACGCGGTGGGAGCGATCATCATGAGCTATGTCATCCCTCGCGTCGAGAGCCGTTTCATGAGTCAATTCACGACGACGATCAGCGTGTCGCCGGCGGTCGCGTACTACTCGTCCGTCGCGACGGGCATGCTGGCCCTCACGGGCATCATATTCTCTCTCCTGTTCGTCATGGTGACATTCAGCGCCACCGCCTATTCCCCGCGGATCGTGCTGTGGATAGCGAGCGACCGCTCGCTCAGCCATTCCCTCGGCGTCTTCACCTCCACGTTCATCTTTGCCCTCGTTGCCCTCGTATGGGTCGACCGCGACCACTCGGGCACGGTCGGGCAACTGAGCGCAGCGTGCGTCGCCCTGCTGCTGCTGGCCAGCATCGCCGTTCTCGGCTACCTCGTGCAGCGCATCGGAATTCTCCGGATCTCCAATATTCTCAGGCTCGTCGGCGAGAGCGGCCGTAAGGAGATCATGGATCTGTATCCCCGCCTCGCAGAGGAATCCTCCAATGCCGGAGATGCGGCCCAAACGCCGCCGGCAAACGCCCAGCAGCCTCCGGTGACGCAGACAATCAGCTATTCGGGGAATCCGCGCGCCGTCGAAACCATAGACGCAAAAAAGCTGATCTCGCTGGCCCGTCGTGATCAAGCCGTCATCGAGGTCATGACCGCCGTCGGAGACATGGTCTTCGACGGAATGCCGCTCCTGAACGTTCGCGGCGCCGGCAAGAAAATCTCCGAACGCCGGCTGCGGAGAGGCATCCATCTGCATACGGAACGAACGTTCGCGCAGGACCCCAAGTACGTGCTGCGCATCCTCGTCGATATCGCTATCAGGGCTCTCTCCCCCGCGGTCAACGATCCGACGACGGCCGTGCAGGCGCTCGATCAGATCGAGGATCTGCTCCATCTGCTCGCGCGGCGCGACCTCGACATCGGCCGGGGGCACGACCAAGACGGCGTCCTCCGGCTCACGATGCCCGTGCCGTCGTGGGACGATTACCTGCGTCTCGCGTGCGACGAGATCCTCATCTACGGATCCACGTCCCCCCAGGTCGTGCGCCGCATGCGCGCCATGCTTCGAGAGCTGATGGAAGCGGTCTCCCCCGGACGCCGTCCCGCCATCGAACGCCAGCTTGCGGCCCTCGACCGCTCGATCGACCGGTCATTCGCCGACGACGATCACCGCACCGAGGCCCGCAAAGAGGACCGGCAGGGTCTCGGCCTGTCGCGCCGGCGGCCATGAGACTCCCAGCCTCTCGTCAGCGAACGCGCCAGCGCGCCCGGTCGGCCTTCTCCCCCGTCGCTACCAGCACCTTGATGCCTTCTCCCTCATCGCCGGCGGCGACCTCGAGCCGGGCCGCGTCGATGTAAGGGAGGATGAACCTGAGCCCCACGCCGTACCCGAGGATAAACGAATTCTCGAAGTCCTCGTCCTCGCTCCAGGCGGAGCCGAAATCCCCGAAGACGGTGCCCTGAAGGCCGAAGGGAAGATTGATGCCGAAGACGCTGATGCCCTGCTGCGGGAGAAGCGTGTAGCGGAATTCCAGCGTGTTGAGGAACTGATTCTTCCCGATCTCGGTCCCGAGATCGCATCCGCGGATCGTGTTGACGCCTCCGATGCCGAACTGCTGCCAGTCGGCGATGTCCTTCCCGACGGTTCCCGTGGTCAGGGTCGCCATCGAGAAGACGCCCAGCGTGCTTCTCCCGCCGAGGGAATTGTAGCGGCGCAGGTCGACGACCAGCCTCCAGAAGTCGCTGTCGGTGCCGAAGATGCCGCTCTGCCAGACGGCGAGCTCGCCGAGCCATCCGGTGTTCGGATTGTTCCATTCATCGCGCGTATCGTATATCGCATAGGCCCCGAGCGAGGCCACGTTATCACGGTCGTCGGCCGTGAGAGTCTTGCCGGACACGTCGCTGTGCACCGTCTCGAACATGATCCGTCCGCCGAGCCGGCCGTTCCTTCTCACGTAGCTCTGAATCTCCGCGTACGCCTCGTCGGATACTTCGTCGAACTCGAATATCTTGTTCTCGCGCTCGAGATGGTCGTAATGGATGTGATAGGAAAGATGGTTTCCGATCACCCAGGGATTCTCCAGGGTGAACTCGACGGAGTTGGCTCCTCCGAAGCGGGCGACGGCCGACAGATAGGTGGCATGGCCGCCGAGGTTGAGCATCTTCAGCCCGCCGCCCACCGAAACGCCGTTCTCGTCGCTGATCGAGACGCTCGCGACCGGCAGGAACCGGAAGGTCTCCACGAAGTCGATCGTGAGCGTGACGCCGTCGCCGGAAGCTCTCCCGTAGACCTCGACGCTGCTGAATATGCCGAGCCTCGTGAGCTTCTCGACGTCCAGCGCCGCGTTCGCCTCGAGATACGGCTCTCCGATCCGGGAGACGAGCTCGCGCCTGATGACATACTCCTTCGTGTGCTTCGCCCCGGCGATCGCGATCTCCCTGACCGGCCTGCCGTAGAGAGCGTTTTGGGCGAGGACGAGGCTGTCCCGATTCGCTTCCTCCGCGCCGGTCACGCCGGCCCCCGCGCCGGCCCCCGCCGCCGCTAGGGCGCACACGGCCACCGGAATAATCGCCGTACGGAGAATCCGCCGAAGTAACTGCTTGAACATGCTCATATTAGGCCCCTATACCGCCGCGGGAGTCAAGGCGGAAAGCTCCGTGTAGGACCAAGGTCTCATTTGCGCTTTCGTCGAGTTGGCCCTACAATTCGCGGACAATCCTCGAAGAGAGGGAAATCGACCATGCAAATCACATCCTCGGCGCCGGGCCCGTTCGCTTGGAGGGCGCCTGCCGCCCTGACCGGTCTTCTCATCGCCGCCTGTCTCTCCGCCGCGGCCGGGGCGGAGACCTCTGCGTCGGACCCGCTCGCTCCGACCACGTCGATGGGCCAGCCTCCCCGCTGGAAACCGTACGGCGGGCTCTATTTCGGATTCAACGATACCCGGCTGGGAACGGAGCCCGGCGGCGCGGCCCTCGTCGGCATATTCAAGAACATCAAGGCGCCGACGGTGGACCTTCTCGGCTGGAGCGCCGAGGCGTACGCGGGCGGCGCCGAAGGCGCGTTCGACAGCGGCGCGAGACTCTACCTTGCGAGCCCGCCCCTGTTTCTGCAAGGGGGGATCGACTACAGCTTCCGTCTGGAGAGAAGCGACTTCATTCTCTCGGCGAGCGTGCCGGTGCGCCGGGGCGGGATCTTCGGCCGCGGGAGCCTGGTGCGCGCGGATTGGATCCCGGGACGCGACCAGACATTCAACCTGGGTTTCACCATTCCGATCTTTCAGCCGTGGGCCGGAAAGACCCGTCCGAACTCCATCTCCTTCAGGCTGCCCGCCGGCAAGGATGAATCGGAGAAGCGTCCGATAACGGATCCGCGCGTGATCGCCGCTATGAAGGACGTGAAAGAGTCGGCCTCATGGATCACGAATCTCTCGACGGTGTACATCGGCGACGATATCACCGATCCGAAGAAGGACATCTAGAACACCCGCCGGCAGATCGCGAAGCTGAAAACGGCCATGGCCGCC
>JBFYZJ010000030.1:0-7219 GCA_041309565.1 Candidatus Krumholzibacteriota bacterium | reverse complement strand
GCGACGAAGATCGGTTCGGCGCCGCCGGGCGCTCCGCCGCCGCTCGCGGCGGGGGAGCAATTCGCATGGCTGAACGCGGAATCCATCCGCTCCGCGGACGTCGTCTTCATCGCGCTCCACGGGGGCGCGGGGGAGGACGGCACGGTCCAGGCGCTCCTCGAGACCGCCGGCGTCGTGTACACCGGCTCCGGCATTCTCGCGAGCGCGCTCGCGATGAACAAGGACCGCTCGAAGGCGCTGTTCCGCGAGGCGGGGGTGCAGATCGCCCCTCACGTGCTCGTCGACGCGTCGTCGGAGCGGGAGCGCGCGGAGGCGGGCGGGGAAGTCGCGCGGACGGTCGGATACCCGGCCGTCGTGAAGCCCAACTGTCAGGGATCGAGCGTGGGATTCTCGTTCGTTCCCCGCGCGGAGGATCTCGGCGAAGCGCTGCGGCTCGCGGCGTGCTTCGGCGGCGAATGCGTCGTCGAGCGGTACGTCCCGGGGCGCGAGCTCACCGCGGCGATTCTCCAGGGGGAGGCCCTTCCCCTCGTCGAGATCATCCCCGAGGGGGGATTCTACGATTACAAGCGCAAGTACACGAAAGGGACGAGCCGCTACGTCGCGCCGGCGGAGGTCGACGCGAAGACGGCGGAGCGGATCAAGCGCGAGGCGGCGCTCGCGTTTCGCGCGCTCGCCTGCAGGGATTACGCGCGGATCGATTTCAGGCTGTCCGGGGACGGCGAGCCGTACTGTCTCGAGGTCAACACGCTCCCCGGCATGACGGAGCTCAGCCTCGTGCCCATGGCGGCGAAGGCCGCGGGCATCGGTTTCGGGGATCTCGTCGAGCGGATCGCCCGCGCGGCGGCGGCGAGAGGGAAATAGAACAAGGAGTCGGCGATGGATCGCGTTGAAACGTTGATGAAGGAGTTCACCGAGGCGACCGGCGTTCCCGGTTTCGAGGGAGAGATCGCGGCGCTCATGGCGCGCCATCTCGCCCCGGTCGCCGTCATCGAGAAGGACCGTCTCGGCTCGTGCATCGCGCGGCTCAAGGGGCGCACGGAGCGCCCGCGGATCATGCTCGCCGCGCACATGGACGAGGTCGGATTCATGGTGTCGCATTTCTCGGGATCGTTCGTGCGGTTCAATCCGCTCGGCGGATGGTGGTACCCGCGCATGATCGGGCTCCCCGTGTCGATCCGCACGGCGAAGGGGGAGGTAAGCGGCGTCATCGCGACGAAGAATCCGTACGAGATGGAAGAGGAGGAGCGCAAGGGCCCCTTCAAGGCGAAGGATCTCTACATCGACGTCGGCCTCTTCGGGAAGAAGAGCCCCGAGACGCTCGGCATCCGCCCCGGCGATCCCGTCGCGCCCCGTCTCCCCTTCACGATTCTCGAGGGGGGGCGCTCCTACATGGCGAAGGCGTGGGACGACCGGGCCGGCTGCGTCATGCTGATCGAGGTGCTCCGCGCGCTGGCGCGAGTGAAGCTTCCGAACGCCGTCTACGGCGTCGGCACCGTGCAGGAGGAGGTCGGGATCCGCGGCGCCATGACGAGCGGGTTCCGCACGAATCCCGACGTCTGCCTCGTTCTCGAGGTGGACATCGCGCAGGACACGCCCGGCTCGGCCGACGGCGTTCCGGGCAAGCTCGGCGGCGGCGTGTCGATCTGCATCTACGACGCCACGCTTATCCCGAACACGAGGCTCCGCGACCACGTCGTCGCGGTCGCGAAGCGGAAAAAGATCCCGTTCCAGTACAGCGCCGTCGCCTTCGGCGGCACGGACGGGGGGCGCGTGCACACGACCGCGGCGGGGGTGCCGACGCTCGTGATCAGCGTGGCGACGCGTCACATCCACAGCGCCGCGGGGATCCTGTGCCGGAAGGATTTCGACCATGCGGTGAAGCTTGTCACCGAGGTCGTGAAAACGCTCGACGAGAAGACCGTCGCGGGTCTCGTCTGACGCATCGACAGGGTGATAGGACTCACGGATGGCTCTCAAGGTCTACGATACGCTCCGCGCGCGGAAGGAAGAGTTCGAGCCGGTGAGCCCCGGCAAGGTCGGGATCTATTTCTGCGGCATGACGGTGCAGGACCGGCCGCACATCGGGCATATGCTCGCCTTCGTCGCCGGCGACATGATACGGCGATTCCTCACGTTCAAGGGCTACGAGGTGACGTACATCCAGAACTTCACCGACATCGACGACAAGATCATCGCCAAGGCGAACGAGGAGGGGGTCGACTACCGCGTCATCGCCGAGCGGAACATGAAGGAGTACTTCCGCTACGCGGACGAGCTCAACATCTTGAAGGCGGACCGCTACCCGCTGGCGACGCAGCACATCGACGACATCCTCGCGCTCATCCAATCGCTCGTGGACAAGGGATTCGCCTACGACGCCGGCGGGGACGTGTATTTCCGCGTCCGCGCGTTTCCGCAGTACGGGCGGCTCTCGAAGCGCAACGTCGACGAGCTCGTCAGCGGCGCGCGTATCGAGGTCGGCGAGCGGAAGGAGGATCCGCTCGACTTCACCCTCTGGAAGGGGGCCAAGGAGGGGGAGCCCGCGTGGGAGAGCCCCTGGGGGCCCGGCCGCCCCGGCTGGCACATCGAGTGCTCGGCGATGTCGATGAAGTATCTCGGGACCACGATCGACATGCACGGCGGCGGGCAGGATCTCATTTTCCCCCATCACGAGAACGAGATCGCCCAGAGCGAGGCGTCGACGGGGAAGCCGTTTATCCATTACTGGATGCACAACGGCCTCCTGAACCTCCGCGGCGAGAAGATGTCGAAATCGACGGGACATTTCTTCGCGATCGAGGACATCAACCGCGAGTTCAGCGGCGAGGTGATCCGGTTCTACCTCCTGTCGACGCACTTCCGGAGCGGCACCGAGTTCAGCCGCGAGCGTCTCAGGGAGGCCGAGGCGGGCCTCGAGCGCATCCGGAACGCGTGCGTCTACGTCGACGAGCGTCTCGCGTCGCTTCGCGCGGCGCCCCCGCGCCCGGCGGCGCCGGAGGCGGCGGCCCTCGCCGCGCTCGTCGAGGAGGTCAAGCGCGCTTTCGTCGAGGCGATGGACGACGATTTCAACAGCGCCGAAGCGATCGGGCACGTCTTCCGGCTCGTCCGCGAGATCAACCGCGTCCGCGCCGAGGGGGATGAGGGTTCCGCCCAGCGCGTCGAGGCGTTCGAGAAGCTGCACGAGTCGCTCGGAATCTTCGATTCCGTTCTCGGTCTCTTCAGGGGAGGTCTCCCGAAGGCCGGTCTCGAGATCCCGCGCGAGGTCGCCGCTCTCGTCGCCGAGCGTGAGCGCGCCCGCGCCGAGAAGAGGTGGGCCGATGCGGACACCCTCCGCAAAAAGATCGCGGAGCTCGGCTTCGTCGTCGAAGACCGGCCCGGCGGTTCGTTCGTCAAGCCGGCGAAATAGCCGGGGCGCCGGCGAGAAATCCGGAACAACCTCGAAACCGGACCCGGGCGCCGCGAAACGCGTCGTGATCCGTCCCGTCACCACAGAGCGCTGGAGCGACCTCGTGGAGCTTTTCGGCGAGCGGGGTGCCTGCGGCGGATGCTGGTGCATGTGGTGGCGGCTCGCGCGTTCGGCGTTCGAGAAGGGCAAGGGCGCCGGCAACCGGCGCGCGCTCCGGAAGGTCGTCGCCGCGGGGCGCGAGCCCGGCCTCATCGCCTACGTCGGCGGCGCGCCCGCGGGCTGGTGCTCCGTCGCCCCCCGCGAGGAATTCCCCGTCCTCTCCCGCTCGCGCGTGCTCGCCCCCGTCGACGACCGCTCCGTCTGGTCCGTCGTCTGCTTCTTCGTCGCGAAGCCGTTCAGACGCACCGGTCTCACCGCGGCGCTCATCGAGGGGGCGCTCGCCCACGCGCGGAAGCGGGGCGCCTCGATCGTCGAGGGCTATCCCGTCGAGCCCGGGCGCGGCGCCATGCCGGACGCCTTCGCCTGGACCGGGCTCGCGTCGAGCTTCCGCGCCGCCGGCTTCGTCGAGGTCGCGCGGCGGAGCGCCACGCGTCCCGTCATGCGCTTTTATCTCTGAAAAACGGAAAAACCGATCGGACCGGCAGGAGCACGAGCCAGAGCAGGATCGGCGCGAAGAAGTTGATCGTGAGGCTCAGGAACTCGCTCCCCGTCCAGAGCGCCTCGCTGTCCCGGTAGCTGCTCACGAACACGAGGAAGACGGTCAGCGAGTTCAGGGCGGTGAGAACGGCGACGCCGACGACCGCCGCCCTGAGCTTCGCGCGCCACGGAATCTTCCCGACGGCGGCGACGAGCGAGAGGAACACGATCGGATTGAGCGAGATGTCCTCGGTGATCTTGTTCGCCATCTCCATGACGAGCTCGTAGCCGAACACCGAGAGGAGCGGTCCCGCCAGCAGCGCGATGAGCCGCGTATAGAATTTCCCCGCGACGGCGTACACCGCGTACAGCGCGATCGACACGGCGAGGAACCGGAGAAAGAAGAGGAGAATTTCGCGGGCGGGTCCCCGCGGGGCCTCGATCGTGCCCGTGTCTCCGCTCATCGCGCCGTCCTCGCTTTCCGCGGCTTCACGATCTTCCACATCCAAACGATGACGAGCAGGAGCATGAAGATGACGAAGCCGACCTGCCACAGGTAGCCGTGGAACAGGTCGAAGAGGTGCGGCTTGTAGATCAGGATGAGGGAAATGAAGACCATTCGGGCGAGGTTCAGCGCGTGGATCGCCGGAATCCCGACGGCGAGGCCGATGAGCTTCTCGCCGATCCGCGCCGGGTATGCCCCGACGATGGAGACATAGATGATCGTCGTGTACAGCCCCGTGCACTCGGGAATCACGACGAGGCTCTCGCCGCCATGGGAGGTGTAGAAGATGAGCGCCGAGCCCTTGAGCACGTGGGAGTAGCCGAGCCGCTCGAGGCAGAAGGCGACTTCCCGGGCAACGGCGACGTTCAGCCATTCGACGACCCCGGGAAGCATCCTGGTCAATAAATAGGAAAGAAGCCAGATGATGAAGAAGAGAATCAGGAAGAGCAGGAACTCTTTCCGGAAGGCCGGGCCTCCCGGCTTCTTCTTTTCTCCGCCTTCTGGCTTCTTTCCGTGGCCCAATGAGTCACTCTCTACGAGTTACTCTCAAACGACTGCAATTTCAGGCGCTCGCTAGGCTCTGCTCACTGCGCGTCTCCGCATGAAGACGGCGGCAGCGAGGATCAGAGCGAGCACGAGAATCGTCACGACGGGCACCGTGAATAGCGGCACCGGTATGGGCTCGATGACGTGGATGACCTGAACGCAGGTGTCGTACGCGACCGGCGCGGGCGTCCAGACGATGATCGTCAGGGTGTCGTAATCGCACGCGAGGGCGATACCGGCGTCGATGATGCCGTAGACGTCCCTGCACGCGCCGCCGTCAACCGTGACCGATCCCGACTGATTGATGACGGGGATGCGGCCGGCGACGCCGACGTTCGTGATGTTGTAGCTGTAGAGCGTCGGAGGCGCGCAATCATCCTGGTTGCAGAGCGTGAACGGAATGTACGCCTGGGTCTGTCCGCGATCGACGAGCGTCAGGGTATCCTGGAACACGCCGAGAGCCGGCGGCGACGCAACGACCTCGATGTACAGAGTGTCGGCGTTGTAGTACGGGATGCCGGTCGCCGGACGGACGTCCGGGTCATGGCAATCGCCGCACTCCGGAGCGCACACACCGGCGATGTTCGTGTAGGCGACCTTCGCTATCAGGGTGTCCTTGTCGCCGACGCTCGCGTCGCACGGCGCCGTGATCAGGATGTTCTGCCACCAAATGTAGCCGCCCGCCGGGAGGATCTCGGGAGTGCCGACCGGCGGATCGCAAACGATGGTCCACCCGGCCGTCTCATAGAGATGGAAGCACAGGGTGTCATCCAGATTGCAGGCCGCGGCATAATACGGCGTCGCGTTGTAGGGAGCGAGCGTATAGTCAAGCGTCGCGCCCGCGAAAACCGTCGCGTAATCCGGTCCCGGCTGGTTGAAAGGAATACCGTCATACTGGCCCCAGCCGTAACGCATTGCGGGGTTGCCTTCCCACGAGCAGCCCGCCGGCGCCTGCGCGAGGACGATGCCCGGCATGAGCAGGAGCGTGAGCGCCAGAACTGCAAAAATCTTCTTCATTTTCAGTTCCTCCAAACGTTGAACAATCTTTCTCTGGTCTTTCATGGGCCCGATGAAGGTTCTGCGCCGGTTTCAGGCAACCGGCAACCGCTCATCAGGGTTCATTGCCGATGGTTCCCGTTGATTTATAAGAGTTTTCCTCCCTCCTTTCCTTCGACCGTCCCGCTGTTCGATACCGCCGGCGACAAACAAAAAAAGGCACAGGCGCACAACCGCGCACCTATACCATTATGTTGTTCTTCGTCGCCATAGGTATCCTGCTTTACCCAAGCGAGACTTTATCGCGCTCGATCTCCCTGGGCCTGGGAAGATCTCACATAGGAATAATACACCAAAGTCGCCGAAACGGTCAAGCATAAATTCCGTACCGACCGATTTCTGCGCTCGATATCCACCGGAGCCGTCCGGCATTTTTCCCTTGACAGGGGCATAAGCCGAAAGTAATATTAATCTTTCGAAAAAAGCGCGGGAGATATCCCGGGCTGGCGTAGCTCAATCGGTAGAGCAACTGATTTGTAATCAGTAGGTTGGGGGTTCAATTCCCTTCGCCAGCTCCAGAAGCTCGATGAGGCCGGGTAGACGTTTTTCTTCTCTTCATTGAGAAAAAAACAGAGCGAGAAAGGCCCATAAGGGAATTTTTTGCTTTTCGGGGCCGATTTTTCGTTGATTGGAAGATCCTGGGGAGGTTCCCGAGCGGTCAAAGGGAACAGACTGTAAATCTGTCGCCGAAGGCTTCGGAGGTTCGAATCCTCCCCTCCCCACCAGGATTGCTGAGCGGGATGAGCGACTGATCGTTTTGGCGTTTAGCGGGAATAGCTCAGTTGGTAGAGCATCAGCCTTCCAAGCTGAGGGTCGCGGGTTCGATCCCCGTTTCCCGCTCCATACTCTTTACGCGACACCCTTGACGCGGGACGACTGTCAATATCCGGCCAGCCTGTCGTGCCTTTGAGTGACAGGTTTTACATTTTTCTTTGGCCCAAGTAGCTCAGTTGGTAGAGCACATCCTTGGTAAGGATGAGGTCACCAGTTCAATCCTGGTCTTGGGCTCCAGAAGAAAAGCGAGGGGAGATAACCTCGCGAGTTATAAGGAGGAGATGAGCCATGTCGAA
>JBFYZJ010000029.1:0-4085 GCA_041309565.1 Candidatus Krumholzibacteriota bacterium | reverse complement strand
GAGCTTCCCGCCGGCGAAGGCGCGTCCGACGTTCACGTTCAGCGAGACCGGATTCTCGAAGTCCGTATCGGGGGTGTCGCCGAGCATCCAGTACGCCGACTCGATCAGGATGAGGAATCTCCCGGCCCCCTCGGCGAGCGAGAGCCCCGCCGCGAAATCCCATTCTCCCGTGCCGAGCCCGTCCGCCGGATCGGCGAGGGGGATCTTCGTCTGTCCGAAGATCTGCACCGCGGGGAGGCGCCCCCGCATCCCGAGCGCCTCGAGATCGGCCCTCACGACCGGATCCCCGAGGCCGTAGACGCTCTCGTAGCTCGTCTCGGCCGCGTCCGAGCCGTCCGGGCCGCTCCCGCTCCCCGAGCCTCCCGACGGAACGAAGCCCGTTCCCGTCGTGGAGATCATCGGCGTGCTCTGCCCGATGGCCGGAACGTTCGCGGAAATCCTGAACGGCCGCGCGTACAGGCTCAATCCGTTCGTGACGCTGCCGCCCGTCGTTTGCTCGACGAGCCCGTACGTGCCGGCGCCGAAGAGCGCGGAGCCGGTGTAATAGAGCCGGGCGGCGTGAACGGGCAATGCGGCGGCCGAGACCGCAAGCGCGATCCCGGCCGCGAATTTCGCCGAAGCGAGCGCCGTATGGCCGGCACGCTTCATGGAGCTACTTCGTCGTCTCCGGCTTCTCGAGACGCTTGTTGAGCTGCTCCATAATGGTGAGCGTGTTCTCCACGCTCTCGCCCATGTTCTGGAAGTTCTCGTGAAGCTTCAGCATCTCCTGCTCCATCTGCTTGTCGCCGGTCATGGTCCCGTTCTGGAGCATCTTCTGGAGCCCCTCGGCCGAGGCCTTCATCTCGCGGGTCATGGCTTCGACCTTCGTGCACAGCTCCTTCATGAGCTGCTCCTGCTCGCGGGTGCGCGTCTGCGCCTGAGTCTGCGTACGCGCCTGAGTCTGCGTCTGCTCCATGCGCTTGGTGACCTGCTCTTCGAGCTTCCGCGCGCGCTCCTGCAGACGGCTCATGTTCTCCACCATCTGCTGGGTGCGCAGCTGGTTCTGATTCATCATCTGCTGGCCCTGCTGATTCATCTGCTGCTGCTGTTGCTGCTGCTGCTGCATCTGCTGCTGGTGCTGGGCCTGCTTCTGCTGTTGCTGCTGCATCTGCTGCTGTTGCTGCCCGCTCTGCTGGGCGAACAGCGCCCCGGCGGCCGTCATGACGACGAACGCGCCGAGAGCGACCATGAGTACCACTTTCGATATCTTCACCTTGGCACCTCCTTGTGCACGAAAATCCGGTGAACTCTACGGTATGGTCATAACAAGTACTATGCCAGGACGCGCGTTACGGGCTCATTGCCCCGGAGGGGGCGCCTTTTTGGCCCGGTGGAGAGATAGAACCTTGAGTCTGACAACGTTTTATGGTAAAATCAGTAAATGTTAGCGACCGCGGGCGCGGCGCCGCGGAGAGGGGTAGATATGTTCGAAGACCGGCCCAATCGGGACATAATTGAACGCGCGGAGAACCTCATCGTTCGCCTCCGCGAGGTCCAGTCCTGCCGGATCTACTCGGACGAATCGGGCAACATCACCGAGGTCCACGTCGTCGCCGTGACCAATCGCGTGGCGAAGCTCATCGCGCGCGACGTCGAGACGTGCCTCAAGGCCTCGCTCAATCTCACCGTCGATTACCGCAAGATCGGCGTCGTCGTCATCGATCCCGACAAGAACACGATCGCCCGGGTGAAGCCCGAAGCCCCGATCGGCGGGAGGAGAATGGGCGACAACGTCGCCGACGCCGCGGCCGGCCACGGCTTCGCGCATGACATGGACGAGCCCGATTTGGGCCACGACATCGACAATCCCGGTCACCTGGTCGCCGACGAAGACCTGCCGATCATCGATCTCGAGGAGCTCGTCGACACGAAATTCGACGAGCCCCCCGCGCAGCGCGACGCCCGCATCGAGCCGCCGCCGCCCGAGATCGCGCTCCATGAGAACGCACCGCGGGAGGCGCGGCAGGGCGCCCCGCGCGAGACGGCGCCCGCGGCGGGCACGACATCCCCGGCCCCCGAGCCGCCCGCCGAATCCCCCGAGTCCCCGTCGCGGATCGAGTTCAA
Source organism: Candidatus Krumholzibacteriota bacterium (assembly GCA_041309565.1). Classification (GTDB taxonomy): domain Bacteria; phylum Krumholzibacteriota; class Krumholzibacteriia; order Krumholzibacteriales; family Krumholzibacteriaceae; genus SSS58A. Next base: position 1,982 of record JBFYZJ010000029.1, on the reverse strand, counting down.
GGGGCTTCGCCTCTCCATCGAGGAAACGAGGGTCGACGTCGAGGTGAAGCTCGCCAAGGGGCCCCTCGTCGTGACCGGTTCGCAGGGGGATTTCCGGTTCAACGGGAAGCTCGCCGAGGCGATCGCCGGCGCCACGCTCCACGCGATCTCGGAACTGCTTGACGAGGATATCCATCTGTGTTTAGCTGGCAGCGAAGAGGTGGTTTTGGGCGGCCGCGCAGCGCTCTGCGTCGTGGTGAACGCGCTCCGGGAACGTTCGGTCACGAGCTACATCGGGTGCGCGCTCCTCGGCGCTGAGCGGAACGAATGCGTGGTGCTGGCGGTGCTCGACGCGCTGAACCGGCCGCTCGGGGAATGGAAGCTGCGCACCGAAATCCACTACACGATCCGATAGTCCCCGCGACAGGGCATTTCTCGTGTTTCTGGCATGAATTCTGCTCGGGGAACCTTGCTTATTATATTGTGGACCGGAGGGCATGACATCGTTGCCTCGCTGAACGGAAACCGGCCGGGTGAGCCTTGAACGAAGAACCGAATAAGACAACCTGGGGCTTCAAACTCTACTATTTCCTCTTCGTGCTGGCCGGCGCGACCTTCTTCGTTTACCTGATCCAGGATTTCCCCGGCAATCACTGGCGCGACATCTTCCTCTTCGTTTGCCTCATCATCCTCGCCGACTCGGCGCAGATATCGCTCCCGCGGGGAGGCGCGTCGATCTACGCGTCCTCGCCGATCGACCTCGCGGGAATCATGCTCTTCGGCCCCGCGGTCATGGCGGCGATCGAGGGGATCGCGACGCTGATCACCGAGGTCTTTCTCCAGCGGCGGCCGTTCATGAAGGTGATCTTCAACGTGCCGCTCCTCATGATGACCGTCGGCGTGTCGGGGCTCGTGTACAAGGCCTTCGGCCCCCTCGGCGCCATGGACTCGCCGCTCTTCCTCGTGCCGCTCGCGGCGGCCGGCGTCGTCTATTACCTGTTCAACACGTGGGCGGTGAGCTTCGTGATCTCGCTCTCCGACGGGAGAAATCCGCTCCACGTCTGGCGGCAGAACTACATGTGGAATTTCTTCCACATCCTCGCGTTCCTCCCGGTCGGCGCGATCATCGCGCTCCTCTACGCGAACTCGGGCGTCTGGACGATCGCCCTCTTCATCATTCCGCTCTTCCTCGCGCGCTACTCGTTCCAGCTCTACCTCGACATGCGCGAGGCGCACATCAACACCGTCGCCGCGCTCACGTCCGCGATCGACGCCTCCGACCCCTTCACGCACGGCCATTCGTTCAGGGTCTCGCGCTACGCGCTCCGCATCGGGCGGGCGATGGGGATGTCGTCGCGCGACCTCGAGATGCTCGAGTACGCGGGGCTCCTCCACGACATCGGCAAGATCGCCGTCCAGAACGACATTCTCCTCAAGGTGGGCCCGCTCACCGACGAGGAGTGGCGTTCGCTCAAGTCCCATCCGAACATCGGCGCCGACATCGTCGAGCAGCTCAAGTTCCTACGGGAGGCGTCCGAGGTGATCCGGAGCCATCACGAGCGCCCCGACGGCAACGGCTACCCCCGCGGCCTCAAGGGGGACGACGTGCCGCTCGCGGCCCGCATCCTCAACGTCGTCGACGCCTTCGACGCGATGACCTCCGACCGTCCCTACCGCAAGGCGCTCCCCATCGAGCGCGTGCTCACCGAGCTCGAGACGTACAAGGGGAAACAGTTCGACGCGCAGGTGACGGACATCATCCTCGACCTCTACTGGAAGGGCGAATTCCCGCTCATCGTCGAGGCCGACGCGACGACCGAGATCTACAACTCCCTCGTCGAGCACGTGCAGGTCTGAACCGCCCCGCGAGCCCCCGTTTCGCGTCCCGTTCGCCTCCGGCATAATCCCTTTCGCCCCGCCGCCGTTTTAGCTATAATGCCCCCGGCAGTTTCAATCGGGAGGATCGCATGGCGGGTTCGAAATATCGTGAATCGGGCGTCGAT
>JBFYZJ010000028.1:0-9450 GCA_041309565.1 Candidatus Krumholzibacteriota bacterium | reverse complement strand
ATTAACGAGCCGCGGGGCGCGGCTGGCCGTTTCGGCTGTGGCGTCGATTCGAAGGGACATGTTCGCTCACCAATTTCCTTCCGGCCCTCTCGAGGGCCGTGCGCCTGATATCAATGTAAGCTCTGCCCGCTTCCCGCCGCAACCGCTAAAATTTCAATTCATTCCGCCGCAGCGACTTGCCCGCTGGCATTAACAATGCTTCAGATTCCGGCGGGAGAGTATGACCTTGGGTATCAACGCCGGGAGGATTGCATGAGATCGCGGCGCGCGAGCGTTGCCGTGCTTTGTCTGCTGCTTCCATTCGCGGCCGGGTGCGGGAAACCGGAGCGAAGCGACGCCGAGAGCGCGGCCGCGCGGAAGCGCGCACCGTCGGCCCTCGGGGAGCGGAACGTCTCGGCGCTCGCGCCCGAGCGCGGCGGCCGCCTCGTCATCGGCATGCAGCAGGAGCCGGAGATTCTCAACGAAGCCGTCAACTCCATGGTCGCCTCCGTCTACGTGTGCAACCTCATTTTCAGCAAATTCGTGAAGTACAACGACCGCCTCGAGCTCGTTCCCGACCTCATCGAGGAGATACCGACCGTGGAGAACGGCGGCATATCGGACGACTATCTCACCTACACGTATCATATCCGGAGGAACGCCCGGTGGCACGACGGCGTCCCCGTCACGTCGTACGACGCGAAGTTCAGCTACGAGGTGATGATGCACCCCGATATCAACGTCGAGACCCGGCAGGGATGGGACATCGTCGACGGGGTTGAGACGCCCGATTCGTTCACCGTGATCTTTCATCTGCGTCAGGTGTACGCGAATTTCGCCGGCGACTGCTTCTATGACGAATCGGTGCTGCCGCGGCATCTCCTCGGGGGTTCGCTCGGACCGGAGTTCCAGAACGCCGCGTTCCACCGGCGCCCGGTCGGCTCGGGGCCCTTCGTGTTCAAGGAGTGGGTGAGCGGCTCGCACGTCATCGTCCGGGCCAACGCCGACTACTACGGCGACGGTCCCTGGCTCGACGAAATCGTGATAAAATTCATTCCCGATGACGACGCGCTCGTGATGCAGCTCGAGACGGGGGAGATCGCGGGCGTCGACAACGCGCCGAACACGGCGCTCGCCGCCGCGGGGAGGATGAGCGGGGCGCGGATCTTCCGGAACGCCGCGCTCTTCAACGAGCACCTCGATCTCAACTGCGAGCATCCGATTCTCTACGACCGCCTCGTGCGGCGCGCGCTCGCGCTGGCGACCGATCGCCGGGAGATCTCGGATAAGATCTACGAGGGAGTATGGGTGCCCGCGTTCGGGGACGATTATCCGCGATCCGCGTATTACTCGGCCGCGGTCGAGACGCTCAACGCGTACGATCCGGCACGCGCGGCGGCATTGCTGGCGGAGGCGGGATGGATCGACCGCGACGGCGACGGGATCCGCGAGAAGGACGGCAAACCCCTCGCGCTCTCGATCTCGGCGGTGACGGGGAATCTGAACCGAGAGCGCACCGAAATGGTGCTCCGGGAGCAGTACCGGCGGATCGGCGTCGATCTCGGGATCCGGAACTACACGCCCGGCGAGCTCTACGCGAGCTGGGACGAGGGGGGGATTCTCCGGCGCGGCGCGTACGCCGTCGCCCTGTACGCCGTCCTCACGCCTCCCGATCCCTCGACGAAGGACGGCACCTACTCCGAGGCGTTCATTCCGCCGAAGGGGCAGAACTTCACGCGCATCAGGCACGCGAGGCTCTCGCGCCTTCTCGCCGGGGGAAGCACGACGGTCGAGTTCGCGGCGCGCAAGAGGATCTACGACGAGGCGGCCGCGATAGTCGCGGAAGAGGCGCCGGTGATCCCGCTCCTCTGGGTGACGCAGCTCGACGTGATGCCGCGGGCCCTCGCCAACTATCGGCCCAACCCGACGCAGTCGGGGGACACGTGGAACGCGAATGAATGGTGGCTGAAGCGATGAAACGGCACATCAAGTGGCTGGTCGTCTCGCTCGCCGTGATCGTCGGCGCGATCTCGATCGTGGAGCTGCTCCCCGGCGGAGAACCGGCGGAGGGCCCCGTCGTCAGGTTCTGGGGCGCCGCGCGGCGCGTGGGCGGCTCGTGCCTCATCGTCGAGCACGAGGGGACGAGGTTCATCGTCGATTGCGGCGCGCTCGGGGAGGAGGGGGCGGGTGCGCTTCCCCCGCGTCCCGATTCGCTCGCGTTCGTCGTCATCACGCACGCGCACATCGATCACCTCGGGCTTCTCGCCGAGCTCTTCGCCGCCGGATTCAAGGGGCGCGTTTACTGCACGCCGGGAACGGCGGCGCTCGCGCCGATCATGCTCTCGATGGAGCGGGGGATAACGCGCGAGAAGATCCCGCGCGAGGCGTACGACCGCGCGCTCGCGAGCTTCGCGCCCGTGCCGTTCGGCCGGACGATCGAGGAGCGCGGCGTATCGTTCCGTTTCCTGCGGGCCGAGCACCTCCTCGGAGCGGCCTCCGTCGACATGCGGTTCGTGTCGGGCCGGGACACCGTGCGGCTCGTCGTCTCGGGGGACGTCGGCGCCGGCAACTCGCTGCTCCTCCCGCCGGCGGAGAGGCCCGGCCGGGCGGATTACGTCATCATGGAATCGACCTACGGCGGCTCGGTGCGGGACGCGACGCACGCGGGCGGTCTCGCCGGGCATGAGGCGTTCGCCTCCGCGATCGCCGACGCGCTTCGCGCGGGCGGGGACGTGCTCATCCCGTCCTTCACGCTCGGGAGAACGCAGGAGGCGATGGCCGTCATCGACCTGTTCATGAGGAAGGGGACGATTCCCCCCGGAACCGAGGTGTACGTCGACAGCCCCACGGCGCGGAAGATCACCTCGGTGTACCGCCGCCTGAAGGAGGAGCTCTCCGAAGAAGCCCGTTCGGCGTATCCCGGAGAGGTTCTGCGGTTCCCCGAGCTGCGGGAGGTGCGCAGCCGCACGTCGCTCAAGGTGCACGACCGCGTTCACCGGCCGACGATATTCATCTCGTCGAGCGGGGATCTCGCGCACGCGAACGCGCCGCGGCATCTCATGCGGATGTACGACGATCCGAATAACCTCCTCTGCATCATCGGCTGGCAGCCCCCCGGCTCTCTCGGCGCGCGGCTCCTCGCCGGCGAGAGCCCCGTGCTCGTGGGGCATCAGGAGGGGAAGACGTACGAGCGGGACTGGATAACGCCCGCGATCGCGACGCGGGGATTTCACTCGTTTTCGGCTCACGCGGACGCGGCGGGGCTCGTTCGATGGCTCGGCGCGGCCGCCGGCGTGCAGCGCGTCTTTCTCGTGCACGGCGAGGAGGATCAGGCGCTCGCGCTCGAGAAGACGATACGCGGGAAGCTCGGTCTCGAGGTCACGGTGCCCCGGCGGGGGGACGGGTTCGTGCTCACGGCGCGGCGGGGAGCGGTCGGGAAGAGATTCCCCGCGCCCGATGCGTCGCGGCCCGGTTCCCGCGCGCCGGCGCGCGCCGATTCGCTTGCGGAAGGATCCGGCTATGAGTAGGCGCATCGTGCGAAGGCTCGCGAGAATCGTCCCGGTCGTCGTGCTGATCTCCATCGCGACGTTCGCCCTCCTGCATCTCGCACCCGGCGGTCCGGCCGGCGTGCTCGCGGGGGGCGCGCGGATGAGCGAGAGCGACTTCGCGCGGATCGAAGGGAATCTCGGGCTCGACAAGCCGCTCCCCGTGCAGTACCTCCTCTGGTTCGAACGGGTGTTCCTGAGACTCGATTTCGGAACGAGCTACGCGACGGGGCAGCCCGTCGCGCGGATGATCCTCGAACGGCTGCCCGCCACGCTCGAGCTCATGGGCGCGGCGTTCGTTCTCGCGCTCGTCTTCGGCGTCGCGATGGGAGTCGCCTCGGCCGTGCGCCGCGACGGGCCGCTCGATCAGGCGTTCTCGCTCGCGTCGATCGCCGGGCTCTCGATGCCGGTTTTCTGGCTCGCGCTCGTCTCGATCTGGGTCTTCTCCCTGAAGCTCGGCGTTTTCCCGAGCGGCGGGCGCGAGACGATCGGCGGGCCGGGGAGCCTCGCCGATCGCCTTCGGCACCTCGCGCTCCCGGCGTGCGTGCTCTCGATCGGATTTCTCGCGTCGTGGAGCCGCTACACGCGGGCGCAGCTCCTCGGCGTGATCCGGGGGGATTTCGTACGCACGGCGCGGGCGAAGGGTCTGAGCGAGGCGTCGGTGATCTGGAAGCACGCCCTGCGCAACGCGGCGCTCCCCGTCCTCTCCGTGATCGTCATGCAGATTCCGGCGCTCTTCACCGGCGCCGTTATCACGGAGACCGTGTTTTCGTGGCCGGGGATGGGCCGGCTCTTCTATGACGGCCTCGCGCGGCACGATTACCCGCGGGTGCTCGGGATCGTCGTGATCGCCTCGTTTCTCATCATCGTCTTCAACGCGATCGGCGACCTCCTGCAGGCGGCGATCGACCCGAGGATATCGGCGGCCGGTCCGCGGGACGATGCGGGCGCGGCGGCGGAGGGTGCGCGATGAACGTGAACGCGTGCTGCGAATTCGCCGGTCCCGGCGCCGCGCCCGCGCGGCGGGGACGTCCCGGCCGCGGCGGATATTTCGCCGCCGGCGGAGCCGCGTATTCCTTGATCCTCATTCTCCTCGTCCTCGTCCTTTCGACGCTCGCGCCGCTCTTCGCGCCGCACGCACGGGACGCGATGAATCTCGACGCGATCCTCGCGCCGCCGTCGGCCGCGCACGTCCTCGGCACGGACGAGCTCGGGCGCGACGTCCTCACGCGGCTCGTCTACGCGGGGCGCTTCAGTCTCCTCGTGGCGCTCTGCTCGGTCGGGATCGCGCTCGCGATCGGCGTGCTTCTCGGCGCGGCCGCCGGCTGGTTCGGCGGCGCCGCCGACGCGGCGATCGCGGCCGTCATCGACGTCTTTCTCTCGATCCCCGTGTTTCTCGTGCTCCTCGTCGCGGCGTCCGCCGGCGGGGGGAGGCTCTGGATCGTGCCCCTCGTGATCGGGGGAACCTCGTGGATGGAGACGGCGCGCGTCGTGCGCTCGATCGTGCTGCCGCTGAAGGAGGAGGGCTTCGTCGCCGCGGCGCGGGCCGCGGGCGCCGGCGACGCTTCCATCGTCGTCCGCCACCTGCTTCCGCAGGCGATGCCCGCGGTGGTCGTGTCGGCGACGATCGGCTTCGCGCAGGCGATGCTCGTCGAATCGGCGCTCAGCTTTCTCGGATTCGGCGTTCAGCCTCCCGTTCCCACGTGGGGAAACATGCTCCAGAACGCGCACGCGTTCATCGGCAGGGCGCCGCTCGCCGCGATCGCGCCCGGATGCATGATCTTCGTCACGTGCCTCGCGTTCAACTACGTCGGCGAGGGGCTGCGCAGGGAGCTTGCCATCGAGCGCTGATTCCGCTACCTTCATCCGCATGAACGAGCGCATCAAAGCGATCGGTCTCGTATCGGGAGGGCTCGACAGCGCGCTCGCCGTCGCGGTCGTGAAGCGCCTCGGCGTCGACATCCTCGCGGTGCACGCCTCGATCGGCTATTCGTCCGGATTCATGCGGGCCGAGATCGCGGGGGAGAAACACGAGGATCTCATGGCGGCGGAGGCGGCGCGGATGTCGGCGGCTTTCGGCGTCCCGACGCGCGTCCTCGATCTCGTCGAGGAGTACTTCGACGTGCTGCTCCATCCGCGGCACGGTTACGGCGCGAACGTCAATCCGTGCATCGACTGCCACCTCTTCATGATCAGAAAGGCGAAGGAGGTCATGGAGCGGGAGGGGGCACGGTTCGTCTTCACGGGAGAAGTGCTCGGACAGCGGCCGATGTCGCAGAACTACAAGGCGCTCGAGCTCATCGATCGCGAATCCGGGCTCGAGGGGCGCCTCGTGCGCCCGCTGAGCGCCAGGCTCCTCCCCGAGACGCTCGCCGAGAAGAACGGCTGGATCGCGCGCGACGGGCTCCTCGACATCCAGGGGCGCTCCCGCAGGCGCCAGATGGAGCTCGCCCCGGCGCTCGGCGTGACGGGGTATTCATCCCCGGCGGGCGGATGTATGCTTACCGACGAGAATTACGCGGCACGGTTCAAGGACTGGATGAGGCATCGGAGGGGCGCCCCGCTCACGCACGAGGAAACGCTTCTCTTCTCGGTCGGCCGGCATTTCAGGCTCTCGTCGTCGGTGAAGGCTGTGGTCGGGAGGCGCGAAGCCGAGAATCACTACATCGAGCGAGCCTGGGGCGCCGGGTGGCTCGCCGCGCCGGTCGACGTTCCCGGGCCGACGGTCCTCGTGCAGGGGCCGACGGGCGACGAGGATCTGCGTCTCGGCGCGGCGCTCGTCGCTCGCTACAGCGACGCGAAGACGGCGCCGTCGGTGAAGGTTGTCGTGCGAAAGGGAGATGAGGAGATAATCTTCGACGTCGCGCCTGCGGCGGACGATCTGATCGACCGCCTGCGGATCTAACCGCTAAACGTCCTCGCTCCAGAGCCTGCGGAGCTCTTCCCGCTTTTCGAGGAATTTCCCGATCAGCCGGCCGTGCGCCTCGAAGGCGAGCCTCGGCAGCTTGTCAAAGGCGAAGAATCCCACCTTCTCCGCGTCGTCACCGGCGCGGGGCGTTCCCTCGAATCCCCCGAACGAGTATCCGATGATGAGGAGCGATGTCCCGTAGAATCTACTTTCCTGATAGATGATGTCGACGAGGGAAGGGTCGCGCGCCGCGATTCCGCACTCCTCTTCGAGCTCGCGCGCCGCTGCGGCGGCCGGGCTCTCGTGCATTTCGATGAATCCGCCCGGGAGCGCCCATTGGTGCTTCCCGGGCTCCCGGTTCCTGCGGACGAGGAGAATGCGCCCCGCGTCGTCGGTCACGACGGCGGTCGCCGCGGGGATGGGGTTCTCATAGATGAAGCGCTGCTCCGCCTCGCAGTAGAGGCGCGGTCGGCCTTCGGATTCCCGCGCTCCGAGGGGCGCGCCGCAGAAATGGCAAAAGAGCTTCGGTTGTTTCATAGACAATGCTCCTGTTCGCGCCTGCCCGGCGCATCGTCAGAAATTGTAGCCGACGAGCAGGGCGAAGCCGAGATTCTTGCTCTCTCCGGGATTGACGGTGCCCGTGCGGGTGAAACCTTCATATTCCGTCGTCACCTCTCCTCCCGAATAGACGTCGGTCAGCCCGAAGTCGAATCTCGCATCGGCGGTGATCCCGCCGAGACCGATAGCGTAGCGGAATCCCACGCCGAGCGAGAAGCACAGCTCCATTGCGTTCATGACGTCGGACCAATCGGACGAACCGGATACGCTCTCGTTCGTATGCGTATCCGTGTACTCGATGTCTATGTCGGCGCCGAGATTAATTCCCACCCCGGGGCCCGCGAAGAAGTAGGGGCTCAAATGGCTCTTTCCCGCGACGGTGAGCTTCGCGAGAATGGGGATCTCGATGTAATCGAAGCGCGCCGTGTAGTTCAGGTCGTAGCCGGGTCCTTCGAGCCCGCCGTCGAGCCCCTTCGTGACGTAGAGAATCTCCGGCTGCAGGCTGAAGTATCTGCTGAACGCATAATCCATGTAGACGCCCCCCGCGAAGCCGTTCCTGAACGCGGTGTCAGGCCAGCCGGTGGGGACCTCCGTCGTATTGGACGTATAGATGCCCCCCTTGACCCCGAAGGACACAAAGGGCGCCGCCGCGGCGGCGTGCGATAGAAGGAGAATTACGATAAAGAATCCGACGCGTTTCATGTGCGTCTCCTTATGAAATTCGTCGTCTCGACGATGCCTCGATTCTAGACTCTCGCGCGCCCGCGCGCAAGGCGCATTACCGCGCGAGGCGCAAATACCGTTGCCCGGCCCGCGCTCTTCCGCTAGCATCGGGAGCGTCCGCATGAAAGGAACGCCGGGAGGCTCATGAACAAGAGATTCGACGTCGTCGGCATCGGGTACACCGCGCTCGATCATCTCGGCATCGTGCCGCACCTCCCCGAGGAGAACACGAAGCTCGAGGTGCGCGATTTCACGATACAAGGGGGAGGTCCCACGGCGACCGCGATGGTCGCCGTCCGGCGGCTCGGATTCAGCGCCGCGTATGTCGGCAAGGTCGGCGACGACGGGTTCGGCGCGCGGATGCTCGAGGAGCTGCGCGCGGAGGACGTGGACGTGTCGGCGGTCGTCGTCGAGCCGGGCGCCGCGTCGCAGTACGCGTTCATCATGGTCGACGAGGCGAGCGCCGCGCGGACGATCCTCTGGACGCGGGGGAGCGTCTCCCGCCTGAAGGCGCGCGAAGTGAATCTCGATCTCGTCCGCTCGGCGCGGGGCCTCTTCATCGACGATCTCGAGCCGGAAGCGGCGCTCGCCGCCGCGAAGGCGGCCCGCGCGGCGGCAATCCCCGTGCTCATCGACGCGGGATCGCTGCGCGAGGGCGTACGCGAGCTCCTGCCGCTGTGCGACTACCTCATCGCGAGCGAACGCTTCGCGAAGCAGATCTCGGGAGGCCCGGATATCCGCGCGGCGCTCGAAGCGCTCAACGCGTTCGGCCCGAAGGCCTCCGTCGTGACGCTCGGCGAACGGGGATGCGCCTATCGTTCGGGCGCCGACGTCGTCGCGGTGCCGGGATTCGCGGTGAAGGCGGTCGACACGACGGGCGCCGGGGACGTTTTTCACGGCGCGTATCTCTTCGCCGTTCTCGAAGGGCTCGACACGATGCGCGCCTGCGTGTTCGCGAACGCCGTCGCCGCCCTCAAATGCCGCAGGCTCGGCGGCCGCGCCGGCATTCCGACCCTCTCCGAGACGCTCGCGTTTCTCGAGCGCGAGCGCCCCGGCCTCGACTTTTCCCTGAGAAGCTAGTACGTCGCCGGGCATCGGCAGCGCGCGCCGCTATTTCAGGGTGTGGTGCACGGCCGCGCCCGTCGCGAGGTCGAAAACGATCCAGCCGGGGGGCTCGAGGAGCCCCATGAGCTCGCCGGGATTGACGAGCCACGTCGATCCGACGCGCTCGATCTTCCTGCGGTGCGTGTGCCCGTAGAAGACGGCCGTGTACTTCTGCGTGCACGCGAGGCCGCGCGCGAACTCGGGGCGATGGGTGAAGGCGACGTCGCCGTTCTCCGTCTCGACGAAGCCGACCTCGCCGTGAAGCTTCACGTTCGGGAACTTCTTCGCGGCGACGTTGCTGATCGTATAGCGGTCCCCCTCGTTGTTGCCGAACACGACGTGCACCGTCCCCTTGAAGGCGGCGAGCCGGTCGACGACGAAGGGGGAGACGAGATCCCCGCAGTGAAAGAGCGCGGAGACGCCCGTTGCGTCGATCTTCGCGAGCGCCGCCTCGATGTTCTCGAGGTGGTCGTGCGTATCGCTGATGACGGCCACGTTCATCGAAATTCCCTCCTGTCAGAGAGCCGCAGTATACCACGGAATCCCGTCATATGACGAGCGGCGCGCATGGCACGCCTCTTGATTTCCGCATCTCCGGGAGGGCGTGTGCCCTCCTTCCATTCAAGCCGCGGA
>JBFYZJ010000027.1:0-3586 GCA_041309565.1 Candidatus Krumholzibacteriota bacterium | reverse complement strand
CGGGAACGGGTGGGATCAGGAGCTCGCGAGCGGCGCGCGCGCCTTCGTCGGCGCCGTGAGTCTCTCGTACAAGCTCGCGTGGGACTGCGAGGCGGACCACGACTACGTGCGAGTCCAGTACGACGCCGGGGGCGGCGACTGGCAGACGCTCGCCTCGTATACCGGCACGGGCGTCGCCGTCGGCGAGCTCACGCTGCCGATGACGCAGGCCGCGACGAAGCTCCGCTTCCATTTCGACTCGGACGGCGCCTGGAGCGACGAGGACGGGCTCTATGACACGGACGGCGCATGCATCGTCGACAGCATCAGCGCGTGGGATTCGAGCGGCTGGTCCGATTTCCAGAACTTCGAGGCGGCCGCGGTCGGCGATCCCGGAGCGGGCATCTGGGAAGCGGGAACCGGCGTCGCGTTCGGACTTCACTCCGGAATGAAGAACAACCTCTCCATCGGAGACCGGGATCCCTGCAACGTGAACTTCTCGACGCAGATCGTGTTCTTCCTCGGCACCGAGCCCATCCCGAGCACGAGCTATCCGGGGCTGTACGATACGCCCTTCTGCAAAGGCCCCGGCGGCGTCAAAGCTCCGTGTCAGGACGAAGCGATCGTGTCCCCCATCATCGATTTGAACAAGTATTCGACCGGGTGCAACGAGCTTCAGAACGGCACGATTCCCCCGGCCGACCTACCCCTCCTCGGCGGCCTTCACCTGAAGTATACGGTCTACGTCGACAATCCCCTCCCGAACCTCGTGCTCTGGGACTGGCACGTCCGCGGATTCGACGAGAGCGGATGCCCGGCCCCATGGCGCAGCGACAACTTCATCTATTGGTACTGGGAGAACGGCGCGTACAGCTTCGCGGTGGAGGACCTGGGCAGCTTCTTCACCTCCGACAGGATCCAGATCGCGCTCGGCGTCGTCGACATGTGCGACGTCTGGTATCTCGTGAACGGCAACTGCGCCCAGCATACGCCGGCCCCGTGGTACGACAACGTGCGGCTCTACCGCTTCAAGAGCGAGGGGCCGCAGTGGTCGTATCGAGACATCGATCTCTTTCAGGATAACTTCCCCGAGCAGGAATTTTACCTCGAGAGCTACGTGCGCGCAGACATGGCGAACGACATCAGGCCGAACGACAGCCCCGTCATCGATCCGGGGGACTCGATCGTCGTCGGCTGCACGTCGGGCATAGGCGAAGGCATCGCGGCCGATCCGGGCGGCGGTCCCGCCGTCTACATGCACGTGAAGTGCACCTACATCGGGCCCACGCCGACGAAGCCCGCGCTCTTCGGCCCCTCGCTCGAGGGCACCTACGGAACCTACCAGAGCGACGACGGGACGTGGACGATCATTCAGGGAGATACGTCGCGGCAGGGCGCCGGGCTCGCCCCGGGCAGGTACATGTTCGACCTCAACGATTCGCTCTTCACGCGGGGTTACCGGATCGATTATTACTTCACGGCGCGGGACAACGCCGGCATCGAGAAGGCGCTCCCGAGATGGTGCCGCTCGTACGGGCCCTATTTCGAGTTCACCTGCCTCCCGACGAAGAACAGCGAGGTGCTCTACGTCGACGACTTCCACGGGCGCGGCTCGTTCGCCGGCGCGGCGGAGAACTACTGGACGCCGACGTTCGGCCGTGTGCTCTCTGTCCCGAACGACCGGCCCGACCGCTACGACGTGAACGGCCCGACCTCCGGCGTTTCGAACGGGCCGGGGAGCCGGGCGAAGAACAAGCAGCTCGTCGACCAGTACCTGACTATCGTGTGGGACTGCGGCGACCTCGAATCGACTACGATCTCCGACGGCACAGTCAACAGCGACAAGTCGAACGACTGCCAGATGCTCATCGACTGGCTCCAGATGTCCGAGCACGTGTGCGGCCTCTGGGTCTGCGGCGACGGCGTCGCCCACGATCTGGACGGGCTCGCGTCGACGCCGGCCCTCACCCTCCTGAGCACGTGGTGCGGCGTCGACTTCGTCGCGACGAGCTACTTCGATCTCACGGGCGGGAAATCGGGGGGCGGGATCGTGAGCCCGCTCATTACGGGAGATGTCGATGCCGGCATCTTCGTTCATTCGAGCGTTCCGGACAAGTTCTACGCCTTCGGCGGATGCCCGATCATCAACCAGTTCGACGTCCTCGACAAGACGGCGAACGGCAAGTACGCGGCGTACTATCCGGCGAAGAACTCGATTAACTACCGCGCGGCGATCGCCTCGTGGCAGCTGAACCCTGGCGGATACAATGTGCACACGATGTGGTTCGGTTTCAGCATGATGTACATGAGGGACGACAAGATAAGCGCGCCGATCGACCGTTTCGAGATCGCTGGAGACGTGTTCACCTGGATGGAGCTCACGACGAATTGGAATATCGGCTGCCCGTATGTCAACGCGGAAATCCCCACGACGTACCGCCTCGCCCAGAACTTCCCGAATCCCTTCAATCCGATCACGACGATCAAGTTCGACCTGAAGGAGAAGGGGCCGGTGACGCTCAGAGTCTACAACGTCGCGGGGCAGCTCGTTCGCACGCTCGTCGACGGCGTGAAGGACGCTGGCACGTATTCGATCGCCTGGGACGGCCGGAACAACGGCGGCTCGGAGGTCGCGACCGGCGTCTACTTCTACAAGATGGAGACGACCGGCTTCAGCGCGACGAAGAAGATGGTCATGCTCAGGTGATTACCGCTTGAGCGGCCACTCGTTCCAAACCTTGAGCGCCTCGTCGAGCTTGTTGTCGCGGATGAGCTTGTCCACGCCCGCCTCATCGAGGCTCTGGATGGGGCGCTGCTCCGGCCAGGCGATCTCGAGCGCGACCGCGGCAACGAACGCCGCGCAGGCCGGAAGCGGCTTCGGATCGGCCTTGTCGTAGGTGTCCCCCGCCGTGTGGTAGTAGCGGACGCTCGATTCCTCGAGGCGCGAGGAGGGGCTGAGCGCGGGCACGCCCCTGAGCAGGAACGCCTGCTGGTCTCCGTGGATTCCGGGGCGGAACGAGAGCGTCCCCGTGAGGCCGAATCCCGGCATCGCCGCGAGCATCTCCTCGAAGAACGGACGCGTCTCCTCGTGCCCCATGACGCGGAGCCCGAGGGGCGCTCCCTCCATGTCGCAGTTGATCATCGCGCGGCACCGCGAAAGCTCCGCCTCGTGCGCCGCGGCGTACGCGTTCGATCCATAGAGCCCCGACTCCTCCCCCGTGAAGAGGATGAACCGGATCGAGGCCCGCGGCCGAATGCCGGCTTTCGCGAGGGCGCGGGCCGCTTCGAGGACCACGGCCGATCCCGTCGCGTTATCGACGGCTCCCTGCGCGACGTCCCACGAGTCGATGTGGCCGCCGACGACCACGAACTCGTCGCCGCTCCCCGGGATTTCGCCGATGACGTTCGCGGACCGCGCGGGCCTCGCCTCGTTCGTCATCTCGACGCGCACCGCGACCTTCTCTCCCCGCGCGAGCGCGCGCTTGATCCATTCGCCGTCTTCCTTCGAGATGCCGGCGCCCGGAATGGGGCTCACGCCGCGGTTCCAGCAGGTTCCCGTCATCGGAAGCTGCCCGGGCTCGGTCGATTGGAAGAGCATTCCCGCGGC
>JBFYZJ010000026.1:0-12327 GCA_041309565.1 Candidatus Krumholzibacteriota bacterium | reverse complement strand
ATTGCACAAGATCGAGGTCGCCTTTCATGTTGATCCATTTGGCGATCGCCGCCGGATATCATGGTCGGCCGAAGGATCGTGTACGAGACCCCCGACCGCCCGATCGCGCGCTCGGCCTCCTCAATCTCCTTCGCCCGGTCCCAGGTCTTCGAGTAAACCCGCGTCGAGCTCACGGCCACGAGCCGCTTCATCCCGCGGCATCCCTCGAGCACCGCGCCCGCGTGGAATATCGAAGAGAGGTGGATGACGACGGGCTCCCCCCGGTAGACCTTCCGGAGGCTCTCCGCGTTCGAGGCGTCCCCGCCGGCGATCCGCACGCCGAACGGCAGCAGCCGCTCGCCGCGCCCGCCGGGGCGGCAGAGCCCCGTGATCCGCGCGTCGCGGAAGGCCTCGTCCGCCGTCAGCCTCCGGAGCACCGCCTGGCCGGTGTTCCCCGTGCCCCCCGTGATGAAGATCGATTCCGGCATGGCTATTCCGCCGCGATGCAGTGGTGAACGAGGTAATCGTGGAGGGCGCGCGCGGCGACCTCGTGGCCGGTCGCGTTCCAGTGCCCCTCGAAGCGATAGTAGGTCTGGATCCCCTCCTGACGCGCCGCCTCGAAGGGAGGGGCCAGATCGAGAACGTCGATGCCCCGCGTCTCGCAGTGCGCGATCATCTCGGCGGTCCAGCGCGCGGCGTCCCCCGTTCGGGGCGGGGGCATGAACATGACGACGAATTCACTCCCGGCGCGGCCGCACGAGCGCTCGAAGTCGTCGAGCAGGCGGCGGGTCATCTCGTTGTGCCGCGCCACGACGCTGTCCGGCTTCGCGGATTGCGACACCTGCCGGTTCAGCTCGTGGTAGTTCATGGCGGCCACCCGGTACCGCACGAGGTTGAGCAGGTGCGAGCGGGAGGAGAGGTAGCGATACCCGGGGACGAACCGGGTGAAGCGCTGGATGCCGCGCGCCCTCGTGCGCACGGCGTCGTGCCTGACGAGGGTGTCGCTCTCGATCGTGTAGAGCCCCGAGGAGATGTTGTCGAAGAAATCGTTCGCCGGGCAGAAGCAGACGACGACGATGTCCGGTGAATACCGGCGCCCATCCGATTCGTAGCGCGCGAGCTGGTGCGCAGTGCCGGTGCTCCCGATGCCGGCGTTGAGGACCTCCCAGCGGGCGCCGCCCGCGGCGCTGTCGTCGAGGGCCCGCTCGAGGAGCTTGGCGAACGTCTCGCCGGCCTCGACGCCGTATCCGAAGGTGAACGAATCGCCGAGGCAGAGCACGCGGCGCGTGCCGGCCGGCTTCTCGTAGGGAAATTCACGGTCCCGGAGCCCCTTCGAATTGATCGCGATGTCGATTGAGTATTCGGGGCACGAGAGCTTCCCCGTGAGCCCCGGGATGAGCCTCGTGCCCGCCTCGCGATCCCATTCGTTCACGCAGATGCCCATGCTGCGCTGGGGGCTGACGATGCGGACGCCGATCTCGAGGAGGACGAGCGCGGAGCAGACGATCACGACGGCGGCCAGCACTCCGAATATCGCCGTTTTCATGCGCATGGCTTCTTATCGCTCGGCGGCGAAGCCGCCGGTCAGGTCGCTTTCACCGCTTCGATCGTGAAGACCGGCGGATTCATGATGTGCTTTTTCACCGTGCAGAGATCGACCGCGCGGATGAGGGAGTCCTTGTACTTGTCGGGGAAATCCTTCGGAAGCTCGATCCGCAGGGTCACCGCGGTGATCATGCCGGATTCAGGATCGCGTTTCATCGTCTGCACGAGGCGGACGTGCTCGAGGGATATGCCGCGGTTCGTGCAGAAATCGAGCACGTACACGCCGCCGCACGTGCCGATCGAGGCGAGAAACAGGTCGAACGGGGACGGCGCCGAGCCGTCTCCCCCCTTGGGCTGCGGCTGGTCGGTCTTGATCGTGAATCCCTTGAAGGAGGCGTCGACCATCTTGTTGCCGGGAAACGATATGGTGAGCTCCATGTCCATGTGCTCCTTCCACGCCGGAAGAAAAAATGCCTGAGGGGGGATTTGAACCCCCACGGGGAATCCCCACTGCGCCCTGAACGCAGCGCGTCTACCAGTTCCACCACTCAGGCACAAGAGGCTTTTCGGTGCGCAAAGGACAAGAATAATTGAAAACGGGGGGTATGTCAAGGTCGGGAACCGGCGCGTTTCTCCTTGCAGGGTGCGGGCGCTTGGTCATACCATTCCGCCACGGTTTCGGAATGAAGGAGGGTGCCCGATGAAGAAGCTCTTGATCCCGGTCCTCTGCCTCGTGGTGCTCGCCGCGTGCGGCGGCCCGGCCACGAAGGAGATCGACATCGCCACGGATACGGCCGAAGACGCCGACTTCTCGAGCGCGGATCTGGCGACCATCATGGAAGGCATGATGCCCTCGATCGCGGAGAGCGGTTTCCTCATGCAGTACAAGGCGGAGCACGGCGGCCAGAAGCCGGTCATGCTGCTGGCGAAAGAGCTCAAGAACGAAACGGACGAGCACATCAACACGAGGCTCATCCTCGAGAAGATGCGCACCCGCATGATCAACGAGGGGTTCGCGGATTTCGTCGACGACCAGGCCTTCGACATGGCGCTCGAGCAGCTCAACCTGCAGGCGACCGATCTGTACGACAATACGAAAGCCGCGCAGATCGGCAATTTCGTCGGCGCGAAGTACGTGCTCCGCGGCACGATCAGCAACATCCGCAAAGTCGAGGGGCGCCAGAACTACAATTACATCAACGTGACGCTCAACATCTTCGAGGTCGAAACGCTTCTCATTAAATGGACCGACGAGGTCGAGTTCAAGCGCGTCTCGACGAAGAGCTCGACCCGATGATTCGCGAAGGCCGCGGGCCGGCTCGGCCGAACCGGCCCGCGGACCCGGGGGAGGTGCCATGAGAAAGGCCGCCCTCGCGGCGCTCCTTCTGCTCGCCGTCGCCTGCGCGACCTACACGGCGAAGATGGAGCTCACGGACGACCTCTACTTCGACGGGCGCTACGACGAAGCGCTCGCCAACATCGACAAGCTCGTCTCGGACTCGTCGAGCCGCGACTATTACCTCCTGCTCCTCGAGCGCGGCAAGGTGAACCTCGCCGCGGGCAACTACGACTCCGCGATCGTCGATCTGCAGGCGGCGGAGCGGCGGCTCCTCGAGATCGAATCCACGATCTCGGTCGCCGGGGCGATCCAGAGCGTCATCGTCAATCCGACGATGGGAGAGTACGAGAGCGAGCCGCACGAGAAGATCATGATCTCCTCGTACCTGCTCCTCGCCTACTGGCTCAAGGGAGACCGCGAGGGGGCGTTCGTCGAGCGCAACCGCCTTATCGGACGGCTCGATCAGCATGTGAACGGACTCCCGGAGGAGGATCGCGCCTCGTTCGACGTGCCGTTCGCCCGCTACCTCGCCGCCGTCCTGTACGAGATCGAGGGGCGCGCCGACGACGCGAGGATCGAGTACGAGGCGATCGACCGGCTGCTGCCGGGGACGGCGCCGGAAACGGTCAATACGGATCTGCGCGAGCTGGTCGTGTTCGCCGAGATGGGGCGCGCGCCGGTCAAGGTCTCGACCGAGATTCGGGGCTACCTCCAGAAGGACGGGGGGAACCTCGTCGGATTCTTCAATCTTCCGGGCTCGGACGCTCCCCAGATGTTCTTCCTCCCCGGCTTCGGCGGTCTGGAGCTCGAACAATCCGGGGTGCTGTTCACGTTCGCCTTTCCACGGTGCGTCAGGCAGGAACGGGTCGTTCACGGGGGCAGGCTCGTGATCGACGGGCTCGAGGCGGGGGAGTTGGCCGTCCTCGACGATCTCGAGGCGACCGCCGTCGCCGTGTACGAGCGGGAGCTCGGCCCGACGCTCGTCAAGGCGGCGTTCAGGACCTATCTCAAAACGATCGCGCAGACGAAGCTCGGGGATGACGACGACGCCGCGGGGATCGCGTTCAATGTCATCGGCAAACTGTTCGCCGCGGTCGATCAGGCCGACACGCGATCGTGGCAGACGCTCCCCGCCGAGATCGCGTTCTACCGGATGGAATGCCCCCCCGGCAGGCACACGGTCCGGATAGATTACTTCGGGGAAGGGGGGGAGCCCGTCGGCTCGTCGGACGAGGTGGAGTTCTCGATGAAATCGGATTCAAAGAGCGTCGTATTCCTGCCGTGACCGTGGGCCGTGTCCGCGCTGCGCCCGCCGCGTCCGCGGACCGCGACCCTTATTCCAATGATTTCCGGAGCAGCTCCGCCGCCTCGGGCGCGAGCGACTCGTTCATCCTGACGATCCTCCGCAGCGTCTCGCGCGCCCGCGCGGTATCCCCCTGCGCGGTGTAGACGTGGGCGAGGTACCAGGCGTATTTCTCCTCGTGGGGGCTCTCGCTCGATTCGGCTTCGAGGTGGGGCGCGGCCCTCTCGGGGCGGCCGCGATAAAACTCGGCGAGGCCGAGGTAGAAGCGGAGATCCTCGGGGTACGCTTTCATTCTCCCCTCGCGAAGCTCGACGCTCCAGTAGAAATGCACCTTCGCGAGGATGCGCGCCGCCGTCTCGTAATCCTTCAGCCCAAAGCTGCGCAGCGCGTCGTTCATCAGCGAATCGCTGGCGGGAAATCCGGAGGAATAGCGCTTCATCGCGAGCGGCGGCTCGACCGGGGGTATCGCCGGGGCCTCCGGCTTCTTGCCGCGGAGCACGGGAATGAGAATGGCGAGCAGGATGACGATCATCCCGACCGGCATGAGCCGCGGGATGTACGTGGGCTTGAGGCCCTTCTTTTTCGCGCCGCCGTTCGGCGTGACGTCGCTCATTTTCCGCTCCTCGCGTCGGGGGCGTAAGAATACTAACGACATCGGTCTGCGCGGCGCAAGGGGAAACGGCGCCGGGCGCGCCCGCGGGGCTTTTCTCCTTGCGGCCCCCCGGCTTCTTTGATAGCTTTCCCCTGTCATGAAAGCCATATGCACCAACCGGAAAGCGCGTCACGACTACAATATCGTCGAGACGATGGAGACGGGCATCGTCCTCGTCGGCACCGAGGTCAAATCGCTGCGCGACGGCCAGGCGAACCTCAAGGATTCGTACGCAAGCGTGGACCGGGGGGAGCTCTGGCTCCACAACACCCATATCAGTCCCTACTCGAAGGGCAACCGGAACAATCACGATCCGACGCGGAAGCGGAAGCTCCTCGCGCACGACCGGGAGATCCGCCGGCTCATCGGACGGGTGCAGGAGAAGGGCTTCACGCTCGTGCCGCTCAAGCTCTATTTCAACGACGCGGGCAAGGTGAAGGTCGAGCTCGGCCTCGCCAAGGGCAAGCGGGAGATCGACAAGCGCCGCGCCATCGCCGATCGCGACGCCGATCGCGACATGCGGCGCGAGCTCAAGGAGCGTGAGCGCAAGAAATGATCGCCCGGCCGGCGATTCTCCCGCTCGTGCTGCTCGCCCTGGCGGCGGCGGCGTTCGCGCCGGAGGCGGCCGCGGCCGCGAAGAGCCTCGGCGTCGTCTACGCCGACGGGCGCGCGCCCGAGGACGTCGCGCTCGCGAGCCTCGAGAAGGGCTCCGACGAGCTCTTCATCTCCGCGTACGACCTCGCCCGTATCTTCAAGGCGACCAAGTTCTGGAACGCGAGCAGCCGCAAGCTCGTGATGCGCATCGGCAACTACCGCTACCAGTTCACCGTGGACGCCCGCGTGGTCGTCGTGGACGAGACGCCGCACCTCCTCAGGCTGGACGTCCGCTATGACCGGGGCGCGGTCATGATCCCCCTCGAATTCGTCACCGGCATTCTGGCCGCGCGCGTGGCCGAGAAGATCACGCTCGATCCGGGGCGGCTCCTGCTCACGATCGGCTCGCCGGAGTACAACGTGACCGCGATCGAAATCCTCGACGACAAGGACGGCACGCGCGCCGCGCTGCGGCTCACCGACGAGCTCCTCTATCACATCGACAGCGAGACCCCGGGGATCCTCCGGCTCAAGATCTACGGCGGGAGGCTCGATCCGCTCGATTTCACCGTGAGCGAGGGGAAGGGGCTCCTCAACCGCGTGCGCGCCGAACAGATGGAGCACGACGCGTATCTCTTCTTCGACGTGAAAAAGAGCGTCCGGCGGTACCGCGTGGAGTTCGAGACGGCGGAGGCGCGCGAAGGGGCGGCGGGCGGCGAGCGGAAGCTCGTCCTCTTCCTCGAGCGGGGCGCCGCGCCCGAGATCCCCGACGCCGATTTCGCGGGCAAGAAGATGGTCGAGATGCTCGACGAGGGCGCGAAGCGGAAGATCATCGAGCCCGTGCGCACGGTCGCGATCGATCCGGGACACGGCGGGCCCGACATCGGGAAAATCGGCCCCTCGGGGGCCCGGGAAAAGGACCTGAATCTCCAGATCGCGCTCATGCTGAGAGACCGCCTCGTCGAGGAGCTCGGGCTCGCCGTCGTGATGACGAGAACGGAGGACGCGCTCGTTTCGTTCGACCAGCGCGTCGAAACGGCGAACGCCGCGGGCGCCCAGCTCTTCATCAGCGTTCACTGCAACGGCTGGTTCACGAGCGACGCGCAGGGATTCGAGGTCTATTTTCTCGCGCCGGCCCGGACGGACGACGAGGAACGGCTCGCCCGCGACGAGAACGGCTCCGCCGCGTACGAGCGCCCCGTCGGGGGTGCGGGCGCGGGGGACGACATCGATTTCATTCTCTGGGACGTCGTCCAGAACGAATATCTGAACGAGAGCAGCGATCTCGCCGAGATGCTGCAGCGCGAGATGAGCAAGTCGCTCGGCATCAGGAACCGCGGCGTCAAGCAGACGGGGCTCCGCGTGCTCAGGGGGCTCAGGATGCCGGGCGTGCTCGTCGAGACGGCGTTCCTGTCGAATCCGAAAGAAGAAAAGCTGCTGCTCAGCGCCGAGTTCCGGGAACGGATCGTCGAGTCGACGGTCGAGGCGGTGCGGAAGTTCCAGAGCCGCTACGGCGAGATGCGGGAGAAGCGGACCATCGAATAACGGGGGCGACCGCCGGGGATCGGCGTCCGAAAAGGGGGAATCGCCACGAATATCGGGAAAAAGATAGCGATCGCGCTCGCGGTCCTCGCCGTGATCGTCGCCGCGATATACCTCGTTCCCCGGCTGCGGCCGAAGGGGCCGGCCGAGGTCGAGCAGGTGAGCGAGGAGATGCGCGCCGTGACGATCTTCTTCGGCGACGAGGGAGCGGAAGGATTCGTCTCGGAGACGCGCGAGGTGCCGGCGGTCGAGAGCTTCGAGGAGCAGGTCAAGCTCGTCATCGGCGAGCTGATCGAGGGGCCGCGCGATTCGAAGAAGATCAGCGCGATCCCGCCGGGCACCGAGCTGCTCCAGGTCTTCTGGGTCGAGGACACGCAGACGCTCCTGCTCGATTTCAACGCGTCCCTCTCGGCGAACCACCCCGGCGGCAGCACGGGGGAATACTATACGATCACGAACATCGTCAAGACGGTGTCGGCCAACTTCCCGCATGTCGCGCGGCTTCAGTTCCTCATCGACGGGAACACGGCGGAGTCCATCGCGGGGCATTACGCGGTCGTCAGGCCTATCGACGTGAAAAAATGGCGGTGAGGGAGGCCTCCGCCCGCGCCGCGCGAGGGGCCGCGTCCGGCTCCCGAAAGGTTGATATGTACGGCGACGAACGCAAGGCGATCGGTGTTTTCGATTCAGGCATCGGCGGGCTCACGGTCGTTCACGAGATCACGATGCGCCTCCCGAACGAGGAGATCGTGTATCTCGGCGACACGGCGCGCCTCCCCTACGGCACGAAGAGCCCCGAGACGGTGCTCCGCTTTCTCCGGGAGAACCTCGATTTTCTCAAGCGCAAGAACGTCAAGATGATCGTCGTCGCGTGCAACACCGCCTCCTCCGTCGCGCTCCCGAAGCTCATCGAGGAGGAGCGCCTGCCGCTCGTCGGCGTGCTGCTTCCCGGCGCGCGCGCCGCAGCCCGGGCGACGCGGACGAAGCGTGTCGGCATCATCGGCACGACGGCGACGATCCGCTCCGGCGGGTACGAGGACGCGCTCTACGCGCTCGATCCGGCGATCAAGATCTGGTCGCGCGCCTGCCCGCTCTTCGTTCCGCTCGTCGAGGAGGGATGGCACGAGGACGAGATCACGCGGCTCACCGCCGAGCGGTATCTCGAATCGTTCGCGGGATTCAACGCCGACGCGCTCGTGCTCGGCTGCACGCATTATCCGCTCATCAAGGGCGTCATCTCGCGCGTCGTCGGGGAGAAGGTGGCGCTCGTCGACTCGGCGCACGAAACCGCGGCCGAGGTCGAACGCGTGCTCGAGAAGCACCATCTCCGAAGCGATCTCGATCGCCCCGGCGGCATCACCGTGTACGTCACCGATATCCCGTACCTCTTCAAGGAGGTCGGCGAGCGCTTCCTGAGGCGGGAAATGGAGCGCGTCGAGCGGATCGATCTCGAGACGGTGCTCGTGAACGGGAGCGGGAAATGAGCCTGCGGATCGTGCTCGCGACGCGGAATCCCGGCAAGATCCGCGAGATCCGCGAGATTCTCGTCGGCCTCGACGTCGAGCTCCTCGATGTGTCCGGCTTCGCCCCCTTCGCCGAGCCGGCGGAGGACGGGGATACCTTCCTCGAGAACGCGCTCGCGAAGGCGAAGGCGGTTCACCGGGTCACGGGGCTCCCCGCCCTCGCGGACGACTCGGGGCTCGAGGTCGACGCGCTCGGCGGCGCGCCCGGCGTGCGGTCGGCGCGCTACGGCGGGCCGGGGCTCACGGACGAGGATCGGTATACGAAGCTGCTCGGCGAGCTCGCCGGCGTGCGGGACGAGGACCGGGGCGCGCGGTTCCACTGCGCCGCCGTGCTCTATCCGGCGCCGGGCGCCGCGCGGAAAGGGCTCGCCGCGGACGGGTTTCTGTACGGCCGCATCGCGCAACGCCCGCGGGGCGGCAACGGGTTCGGGTACGACCCCGTGTTCCTCGTCCCCGAGCGGGGGCTGACCCTCGCCGAGATGGACCCCGGCGAGAAGAACGCGACGAGCCATCGCTACCGCGCGCTCGTCGAGCTGAAGCACATGCTCGCGCGCGACTGCGGCGTCGCCGCGAAGCCCTGAATCCGCGCGGCAGAGCCGCGGGGTTCTCAATCCGCGCGGCGTCGCCGCGAAACGTCGAATCCGAGGAGGAATCGCATTGCTTGAGCTTTTCGGCGTCACGAAACGGTACGACGGGCTCACGGCCGTCGACGCCCTCTCGCTGCGCATCGAGCCGGGGGGCATCTTCGGGCTGCTCGGTCCGAACGGCGCGGGAAAAACGACGACGATCCGCATGATCATGGGGGTGATCGAGCCCGACGAGGGGGAGGTGCGCATCTTCGGCGAGCCGTTCAGCGAGCGCGTCAAGGATTCGATCGGCTACCTGCCCGAGGAGCGCGGGCTCTACCGGAAAATGAAGGTGCTCGAGCACCTCGTCTTTCTCGGCGAGATCAAGGGCGTGCCGGCTGGAACCGCGCGCTCGCGCGGGAAGAAATGGCTCGAACGGCTCGAGCTCGGCGGCTGGGCGGACAAGACGGTCGAGTCGCTCTCGAAGGGCATGCAGCAGAAGGTCCAGTTCATCGCGACGGTGCTCCACGAGCCGAAGCTCGTTCTCCTCGACGAGCCGTTCACGGGGCTCGATCCGATCAACGCGCAGACCTTCAAGGACATCATCGACGAGCTCCAGCAGGACGGCCGCGCCGTCGTGCTCTCGACGCACGTGATGGAGCAGGTGGAGAAGCTCTGCGAGCGGATCTGCCTCATCCACAAAGGGAAGAAGATTCTCGAAGGGGCGCTCGCCGACATCAAGATGCAGTTCGGTCAGAACGTCGTGACGCTCCGGTACTCGGGGGACCCGGCTCGCCTCGAGCGATTCCCCGGGGTCGAGCGCGTCAGCGCCTTCGGGCAGGAGCTCACCGTGACCCTGGCGGCGGGCACCGACACGAACCGGTTCCTCGGCCAGGCCCTCGAGGGGGGCAGGGTGGAGAAATTCGAAATCGGGGAGATGTCGCTCCACGATATCTTCATCGCGAAGGTGAAGGCGGAAGGGGGTGAGGTGACCGATGAAGCTTCTCAAGGTCGCTAAGCGGGAATACCTCGACCGGGTCCGGAAAAAGAGCTTCCTCATCGGAACGATCCTCGGCCCGCTCCTCATGGGCGGATGGATTCTCGTGCCCGGGCTCCTCATGCAGCACGCGCCCGAGGGGCGCACCGTCATGGCGGTCGTCGATCTCTCCCGGTCCCTCTACGGCGGATTCGAGACGGCGCTCGACGACACCCTCTCCGACGGCTCGAAGATGTTCGTGCTGCGGGAGGTTCTCGCGACGGAAGACCGGCTCGACGGCGTGAAAAAGGACCTGAGCGCCGAGGTGGCCGCGGGCGTCATCGAGGGATACATCGTCCTCCCGCCGGATGTGGTCGAAGGGGGATCGGCGACCTATTTCGGCAAGAAGGTCAGCAACATCCGGACCCTCGAGCGGATCGAGAACGGGCTCAACGAGACGGTCGTGGCGAAGCGCATCGCCGCGCAGGGGCTCGAGTACGCCAAGGTCACCGAGATGCTCAAGCGCGTGAAGATCGAAACGGTGCAGGTGCTCAAGGAGGGGGGGGAGAAGGCGAGCGGATTCGAGCAGGCGTACCTGACGAGCTTCGTCTTCATCATGATCCTCTACATGACGATCCTGCTCTGGGGGATCGCGGTGCAGCGGAGCATCATCGAGGAGAAGAACAACCGGGTCGTCGAGGTGCTCCTCTCGTCTCTCAAGCCCTTCGACCTCATGGCGGGGAAGATCATCGGCGTCGGGGCCGTCGGCCTCACCCAGTACGCGCTCTGGGGGATCTTCGCGCTCGGCATATCATCCTACGCGCTGAGCTCGGGGCAGTTCGCGCAGTACCTGACCTTCGATCCGGCCGCGCTCGCGTTCTTCATCCTGTTCTTCGTGCTCGGGTTTCTCTTCTACTCGACGCTGTTCGCCGGCATCGGCGCCATCTGCAACACCGATCAGGAGGCGCAGCAGCTTCAGACGCCGATCGTCATGTGCCTCGCGTTCACGTTCCTCATCCCGCTCGCCATCATGCAGAATCCCGACGGCACGTTCGCGACGGTGTGCTCGATGATCCCGTTCTTCGCGCCGATTCTCATGTTCATGCGGATCAACATCCTCATGCCGCCCGCGTGGCAGATCGCGCTCAGCGTCGCGATTCTGCTGGCGAGCATCTACATCGCCGGCGTCATCTCCGCGAAGATCTTCCGCGTCGGGATCCTGATGTACGGGAAGCGCCCCGACCTGCGCGAGGTCTTCAAGTGGCTGCGGCGGGCCTGAGCGCGGGCGCCGGATAGATGCGCCGCGCGCGCCGCCCGGACGCGACGCGCCATGCGGACAAAAAAATCCCCGCCCCCGGAAGGGGGCGGGGATCGTCGTTTCCGCGACGAGCAGGGCCGCTACATCCTGATGACGATGAAGTTCATGCGGAGCGCGAAATAGGAGAAGAGTTCCTCGGCGCCCGCATCGAAGAAATTGTACTCGAACTCGGCCCCGAGGCCCATGTCCCCGAACATCCAGTAATCGAAACCGATGCCGGCGTTGCCGCCGAAATACAGATCCGATTCGGACACGCCGCCGATCTCGTCCGTGCCGAGGTGCGGCAGCGTCTGATAGGCGCCGGCGGCCAGCGCCGCGTGCAGCTGCATCGACGGGGCGATCGTGAGATAGTATTTCGCCTTGGCGAGAATGGGCAGGACGGCGAGCCGCTCGTAGATATCCCCGTTCTGACGGTACGAGACGACGTCGTAGCCGACCGCGAGACCCGCCGAGAGGTTATTCGTGAACATCCTGCCGATCGAGATGTCGATCCCGAGCATGCCCCCCTGCGCCTTGGTCACCGTCGCCTGCGTGTACGCGAGCCCGAAGTCGGCCACGAACTGCTTCTGCACCGCCTGCGCCGAAGCGGTGCCCGAATAGGCGGCGCAGCACAGAAGGAGCGCGCCCGCGATCGAGAGGGTCCGTAACGTTTTCAAATCCATCCTCCGCCGAAATTGCCTCGAGAGTCTTTGCGATAAATACTCGTTCTATGGTCAACGGGGAGGGCCCCGTCATTCGCGATGCGTCAGCGCGTCGGCGGGACCGGCGGCGGGTACGTGTACCCGGGCGTCCAATCCATCTCGATGATCTGGCCGACATCGATCTGTACGGATTCGACGACATCGAGGGAATCCGCCCGGTCGTAGTTGATCTGGATGTCCCAGCAGTCACCGTCGAGCTGGAGCGTCACCGCGGCGCCCGGAGAGATCGTCTGCTTCGGGGCGAGGAGGTTCGGGCCCCACTTGAGGCTGTCGCATTCGCTGATCTTGA
>JBFYZJ010000025.1:0-4569 GCA_041309565.1 Candidatus Krumholzibacteriota bacterium | reverse complement strand
TCTTGCGGGCTTCCAGCACGATCGTCGCGGCGCTCGAGAGCGGCGCCGAGCGGATCATACCGATCGCCGATATCGAAACCGCCTCCCGTCTCGTGCGCCCCGCCGAACGGGACAAGAAGCTGCTGGCGGGGGAGCGCAAGGGGCTCCCCGTCCCCGGCTTCGATCTCTCCAACTCTCCGGCCGAATTCACCCCGGCCCGCGTTCGCGGCGGGACGATCGTTTTGACGACGACGAACGGCACGCGCGCCGTCACGGCTGCCTCGAAAGCGGGACGTATCGTCGTGTGCTCCCTCACGAACCTCCACGCGGCCGCCGCCGCGCTTCGCGGCGAGCCCGAGGTCGTCGTGCTCTGCTGCGGCGCGGAGGGGAGCATGGCGGCGGAGGATTTGTTCTGCGGCGGGCTGCTGCTCCAGAGTCTCGGTCCCGCCGTCGCGCCCGAGTCGCTGTCCGACGCCGCGCGCATCGCCGGCGCGCTCGCCGAGCGATTCGGGGGGAACGCGGAGGCGTTTCTGCGCTCGACCGATCACGGCCGGCGGCTCGTCGGGCTCGGATTCGAGGCAGACGTCGCGTTCTGCGCCCGCGTCGGCGTGAGCGCGTGCGTTCCCACGGTCAAGGAGGGAGTGATCGTCTCCTAGATGGCGGGAACGGGGAATACGGACCGCGCGGTCGTCGTGCGGATTCTCGACGCGAACGCGAACCGGTGCGCCGAGGGGCTTCGCGTCGTCGAGGAAATCGCGCGATTCTCGGCGGAGGACGCTTCGATGACGGGGCGTCTCAAGGACGTGCGGCACCGGGTGCGCCGGTCGGCGGAGGCGATCGCCCGCGGAGCGCTGCGTCACCGGGACAGCGCGGGGGATGTGGGGAGCGGGAGCGCGACGGCCTCGGAGCTCGCCCGGGGATCGCTCGCCGCGGTCGCGCGGGCGAATTTCGCGCGCGCCGAGGAAGCGCTGCGCGTGCTCGAGGAATTCGGGAAGCTCATCGACGACGAGGGAGCGCGCGTCTTCAAATCCCTTCGCTTCGAGCTCTATGCCATCGAGCGCTCCTTCTTCGCCGGGAAGGGAGCCGGCGCGTTCATGCCGCGCGCCCCGTTCCTGTACGCGGTTCTCGACCGGGGGGCCGTGGGAAGCGGAGGCGTGGCGTCCGCCGCGGCCGCGCTCGTCTCCGCCGGCGTGGACATGATCCAGTACCGCGCGAAGGAGGCGGGAGCCGCCGAGCGCAGACGCGACGTCGCCGCGATCCTCGAAGCGGCGCTCGGCGCCTCGATTCCGGTGATCGTGAACGACGACGTCGAGCTCGCCGCGGAGGCGGGGGCGGACGGAGTCCATATCGGCGCTCTGGACATGTCTCCGGCGGACGCGCGGTCGATCGTGGGGTCGCTCCGGATCGTCGGCGTGTCGGTGACGGCCCTCGACGATCTCGCGCGGGCGAATGCGGCGCTCGTTGATTACATCGGCGTCGGTCCCGTGTATCCCTCGCCGACCAAGCCGGAAGCGGAAGCGCTCGGCGCCGGCTTCGTCCGGGACGTGCGGGGCAGGACGGAGCTGCCGCTCGTCGCCATCGGGGGAATAACGGCGGCGAACGCCCTCGAGGTGATCGACGCGGGGGCCGACGGCATCGCGGTTGTTTCGGCGATTCTCGCCGGGGATATCGGGAAAAACTGCTTTACGCTGAAGAGGATCATTGCTACAAGATTGCAGCGAGGATCCGGAGGCCCGGCGGGCCCGTGAGCGGCTCTTCGGGCCGCCCGCGGGGCGCAACGTTCGATGCGCGGACCGCGCCGCCTCCGTTCGAGGAGTTCAATGAGGATCACGAAGGGCGTTCTCTTCATCATCGTCGCGGTGTTTCTCGGCGTGGCGCTCGTCTCGCACCACGAAGAGGACGTCTGCGCGCCGTGGGAGGACTGGGGCGCGTTCTGGCAGGCGCGGAATCTCTGCGGCCCGATCGGCGCCGAGGTGTCCGGTGCGCTCCGCCAGCTCTTCGGACCCGTGCTTGCATGGTTCTGGCCGCTCTTCGCGCTGCTGTTCGCCGTGTTCGCGTTCAAGGACGTCGAGGCGCGCGCACACGTGCGGCGCATCGCGACGGGGCTCGCGCTGTTCGTCGTCCTGGCGGGTATCGTCGCCGTTTTCGGCGGCCGCGGCGCGGGAGGTCTCACCGGCGCGAAGACGCTCGGCTTTTTCAGACTCGTGTCCGGGCGTGTCGGATCGGTGCTCATTCTCGCCGCGTTGTTTCTCGTGCTGTCGTTCCTCCTGCTGCCGGGCGTCGTCGAGTCGTTCCTCTCGAAGTTCAAGGATATTCGTCTGCCGCGGTTCGAGCTCCCGAAGTCGAAGCGCGGAGAGGAGAAATCGAAACGGGCGAAGCGGAAACGGGAGGAGGCCGGCGGGGAGGTTCCCGAGATTCCGGTGATCGTGGAGTCCGAGGGCGCGCGCGCGCCGGCCGGGCGGGCGCGGAACCGGATCGAGGATGCGCAGCCCGAGCGCTCGCCGAGGATCACGGTCCCCGAGCCGCCCGTGGCGAAGGGGGACGACGCGCGCCTCGGGGATGGGCTCGACGTGCCGGCGCCGCCTCCTGCGGCGGCGGGGGACATGCCGCTGCCCGAGCTCTCGCTCCTCGACGATTACGAGGCGCGGGGGGTCTCGTACAGCACCGACGATCTCATCGCCCGGAGCGCGGTCATCGAGCAGAAGCTCAAGGATTACGGGCTCGACGGGAAGATCCAGGAAGTGCGTCCCGGCCCCGTCGTGACGACGTTCGAGTTCGTCCCCGCCCCGGGGGTCAAGGTGAGCCAGATCGCGAGCCGCGCCGACGACGTCTCGCTCGCGCTCGCGGCGAGATCCATCCGCATCCAGGCGCCGATCCCGGGGCGCGGCGCCGTCGGCATCGAGGTGCCCAATCCGGAGCCGAGCATCGTCTCGCTCAAAGAGCTGCTCGAGCACTATCCATCCGACAAGGACGGGATCGTCGTGCCTCTCGGCAAAACGGTGACCGGGGAGCCGTTCTTCGCCGATATCTCCGACATGCCGCACCTGCTCATCGCCGGCGCGACCGGGAGCGGCAAGAGCGTCTGCATCAACACGATCATCTGCTCGCTCCTCTTCCATCACACGCCGGCCTCGTGCCGCTTCATTCTCGTCGATCCGAAGCGTCTCGAGCTCATCGCGTACAACGATATACCGCATCTGCTCCATCCGGTGATCACCGAGTCGAAACGCGTGCTCAAGATCCTCCAGTGGCTCACGGTCGAGATGGATCGCCGGTACAAGCTGCTCGCCTCCGTCGGCGTGAAGAACATCCAGGGCTTCAACCGCAAGGTCGCCGAGGAGGGAGTCGTTCATCCGGAAACGAAGGAGCCCCTGTCGAGGCTCCCGTACTACGTCACGATCATCGACGAGCTCGCCGACATCATGGTCACGATGGGAAACGAGATCTATCCTCCGATCACCCGCCTCTCGCAGATGGCCCGGGCCGTCGGCATTCATCTCGTGTTCGCGACGCAGCGGCCGTCGGTGGACGTCGTCACGGGGCTCATCAAGGCCAATTTCCCCTGCCGGCTCGCGTTCCAGGTGACGTCGAAGACCGATTCGCGCACGATTCTCGACGCGAACGGCGCCGAGAAGCTCCTCGGAAACGGAGACATGCTCTATCTGCCGAAGAATCTCCCGCATCCCATCCGGCTCCAGGGGGCGTTCATTTCCGAGAAGGAATCCGAGCGCGTGGCGACGTACTGGCGGAAGTTCGCCGCCGATGAGGAAGCGCTCGATCTCGCCGACGAGACGCCCTCCGCGACCGACGACGACGCGCCGATCGACGACGACCTCTTCCAGAAGGCGAAGGAGCTCGTCGTGATGCACCAGCAGGGCTCGATCTCGCTCCTCCAGCGCCGCCTCCGCGTCGGGTACGCGCGCGCCGCCCGTCTCATCGACATGCTCGAGCAGGCGGGGGTAGTCGGTCCGTTCGAGGGGAGCAAGGCGCGGCGGGTTCTGGTGAGCCGCGAGAGCTACGATGAAAGCTGAAGCGCCGGTCGACCCCGGAACCTACTTCTTCTTCAATCTCGGGTGCCCCAAGAACCTCGTGGACGCCGAGCGGGCCGCCGCCGGCCTCGAGCGGGCGGGATGGCGGAAGGCCCCGTCCCCCGAAACGGCGTCGCTGCTCGTCGTGACGACCTGCGCGTTCATCGCGAGCGCGATGGAAGAGTCGGTCGGGGAGATACTCCGCGTCGGTGCGGCGAAGAAACCCGGGCAGACGTTCGCCGTGCTCGGGTGCCTCGTCTCCCGCGAAGCGCGTTCGCTCCCCAAGCTCCTTCCCGAGGTCGATCTGTTCTGCGACGTGATGGAGATGCCGCTCCTCGCCGAGCGGGTCGCGGCCCGGGCGGAGAACGGGGCGGGGGCTCATCCGCCGCGGGCCCGGAAAACCGCACGGGGGGGAGACGCGGTCGCCGGCCGGCGGCTGTTCACCCCTCCGCATATCGCGTACCTCAAGATCTCGGACGGGTGCGCGAACCGCTGCAGCTATTGCACGATTCCCTCGATCAGGGGCGATCTCGCGAGCAGGCCGCCGGAGGAAATCCTCGCC
>JBFYZJ010000024.1:0-4007 GCA_041309565.1 Candidatus Krumholzibacteriota bacterium | reverse complement strand
CGCGGCGATCCACGCCGGCTTCATCCCTCTCGCCGCGGCGCCCGCGATATGGACGGCGCTGCTCGGCAGCTTCCGCATTCCACCGGCCGTCGGCGCCGCGCCATTCTTCCTCGCGGCGGCGTGCGCGGGATTTCTGACCGGCGCGTATTACGGGATCGCCGTCCGGACCGCGCTTTCCGAGAGGAGCGATCGCGCTCCCGCGGCCCTGTACGCATGGGATTGCTTCGGCGCGTGCGCGGGCGGGCTGATCGGCGGTATGATCCTCATCCCCTCGCTCGGATTGGCGGGGACGGCGTTATGCATCGCGCTCGTGCACGTGCTGGCGGTCTCGCTCGTCGCGGGGCGATGGTGATTCCGGCCCCTACCGCTGCAGGCCGAGTTCGTGCTCCGAGAAAACGTTCGCCGTGAACGCTTCTATCTTCGTCCCTTTTTCCTTCCACGCGCTTTCGGGGAGGCCCGCCTTGACGCACGTTTCGGCGAGGAACGTTTCGCGGTTCCATCCCCATTCGACCGGCACCTGGGGAAGGAGGAGCCCCCGGTGGGTACCG
The DNA here is from genome assembly GCA_041309565.1 of Candidatus Krumholzibacteriota bacterium. GTDB lineage: Bacteria > Krumholzibacteriota > Krumholzibacteriia > Krumholzibacteriales > Krumholzibacteriaceae > SSS58A. The sequence goes on along the minus strand of JBFYZJ010000024.1, from coordinate 3,459 downwards.
CGGGATACGACGAGCCCGTGCGTGCCGACGACGATCGTCGACGGATCCCGGACCTCGAAGAGAGGGCTCAGGACGGAGATTTCGATCTCGATGGCGGAGAGCTCGTCCGCGCGCACCTGCTCGAACCGCCAATCGCTGAACGCGGCGGCCTTCGCCATTTCCCCGATCGTTTCGGCGAGCGGCTTGATCGCCTCGATGTACCCGATGCAGCCGCGAAGACGGCCGGATTTCTTGAGGGTCACGAAGGCTCCCCGGGGCTCCCTCATGATCGGCGAGGGCGGGGGGGAGACGGAGAGCTTCGAGCCTTTGCATTCGGACTCGATGACGCTGCGCGCGAGCTTGAGAAGAAACACCTTGTCCCCCCTCGAGAGCTCGGAGCCGGCCGCGGTCGTGGAGGCGCCGGCGGATCCGCGCTGCTCGTTCACCATGGCCGCGGCGAGATAGCCCACGACGCTGCTCCGGTCCCCCGTGACGTCCCCGGAGTTCGCGTAGCGGAGAATCACGCATTTCGTCGCGCCGAGCGCGCGCGCGGCGATCATCGCCGCGACGACGGGCCCGCCCCCGCACGCCTCGACGGATCCCGACGAGAGGGGAGCGAGCAGCGCATCGGGGTCGAAGAGGGCGAGCCGCTTCTGGAACTCTCCGTCGAGCTGCTTCGCTTCGGCGTCGTCGTGAAAATGCGAGAGGTCCGTGCTGGCGACGATGAGCGCGTTTTTGCCCCGGAGCGCCGTGCCGAGGGCGTTTCCGAGCGCCTCGACGACCGGGGCGCTCTGGTCGCCCAAGACGATCGGCACGAGCTTGAAATCGCCGAGCGCGACCTGGAGGAACGGGAGCTGAACCTCGAGTGCGTGCTCGCTCCGCTGCCGCGGGCGTGTCTCGTGCCCGCGGGAGTCGAGCCGGACGAGGCTCCCCTTCGACGCGATGAGCTTCGCGAGCTCCGCGTCGACCGGGATCTCGCCGAGCGGCGTCAGGTAGGCGCCGCCGGGGAAGACGGAGGCGTGGGAGAAGTACTCGGTGTGGCTCGGGCTGATGACGACGACGGCGTCGTAGGAGCGCCCCGCGACGAGCTTGTACGCGTATGCCGCGACCTGTCCCGAATACTGGTAGCCGGCGTGCGGCGCGACGAGCGCGATCGGATCGCCCCCGGTGGAGGGGGGATGAGCCGCGGCGAGATAGGCGAGGATCTCCTTTTCGAGCGCCGCCGGATTTGCCGTGTAGAACTGTCCGGCGACCGCCGGCTGTCGCACCGTCTGATCCATGGTTCTCACGTCCTTCTGCGCGGCGGCCGCGGACCCGATGATCGCGGCGCCGAGCGCTATGAAAAAACCCGCGCGGCGGCGTTTCATGTTCGCGCCTCCTGCCATACTCCCGGGATCGAATGGCCGCAGTGCCGGCATGCGCCGTCGCGCACGTCGCAGCGCTCGAGGCGATATCCGCTCCGGACGATAATCGCGCGCGAGCAGCTCGGGCAGTGCGTGCTCTCCGCTCGATGGCCCGGGACGTTTCCGACGTAGACGTAATGCAATCCTTCCGCGCGACAGGTTTCGTACGCGGCGTCGAGCGTCGACACCGGGGTCGGGGGGAGGTTTTCCAGGCGGTAGTGGGGATAGAATCTCGAAAAATGGATCGGCACGTCGCGCCCGAGATTGGCGACGATCCAGCGCGCCATTCTCCTGATGGAGGCCGTGTCGTCGTTGAGCGTCGGCACGACGAGATACACGAGCTCGAGCCAAACGTTGCGCTCGCGGATCGTGACGATCGTGTCGAGAACGGGCTTGAGCGTCGCGTTGCAGATGTCGCGGTAGTACGAGTCCTCGAAGGCCTTGAGATCTATCTTGATCGCATCGACGAGGCCGCAGAGGTCGATGAGGGGCTCCCGCCGAATGTAGCCGTTCGATACGACGACGCTCTTGATCCCGTTCTCACGCGCGAGCTTCGCGATGTCCTGCGCGTATTCGACGAAAACGACCGGTTCAGAGTAGGTGAATGCGATCGCGGGCGCGCCGAGCGACGCCGCCTGCTCGACGATGCGCGCGGGGGGGGCGTGCCTCGTATCGAGGTCCTCCGGCTTCGCCTGGGAGATCTGCCAGTTCTGGCAGAACGCGCAGTTCAGATTGCAGCCGGCGGTCGCCAGCGAAAGGGCCTGTGCGCCCGGGAGCACGTGGAAGAACGGCTTCTTCTCGATCGGATCGAGGTGCAGGGTGCAGGGTCGCCCATACACGAGGCTCACGAGGCTCCCGTCGCGGTTCTCGCGCACGTTGCAGTGGCCGCGCTCCCCGGGCCCGATGCGGCATTGCCGCGGGCAGAGCAGGCATCTGACCTTCGAGCCGTCGATCTTCTCGTAATATCGCGCTTCCTGCGCGTCCGGGGACGCCCCGGAAGCCCAGGGGACGTCGAGGGCCGCGGCGGCGATCACGGCAGCCGAGCCCGTCAGGAAGGCACGTCGAGTGAAGGTCATTTCTCGCCGATCCGTTCGAATATCGCGCCGATGCCGGCGGCCGTCCCGCGCTCGAGAGCGCCGACGGCGTTCGCCGAAACGGATGCTCCGATCTCCGATCCGTCGCCGCGGACGGTAATCGCGATGCGATCGATCACGGTTCCCCGCGCATCCGCGAGGACGACACGGAGGGTAGAGCGCTCGAACACCCCGTCGTAGGGGAGCGGCTCCTTGAGAATCCGCTCGAAGGCCGCGCCGCCGAGCGTCCGAATCAGGGCGTTCACCTCGCCGGTCCGAACGGCCGGCGTTTCCCGGCCCGCGATGCGCCACGCGCGATCGGCCCGCTCGAACACGATCGACGTGTCGGATGTCTCGTACCGGAGGGTTTGCACGGAATCCTCGTCGATGAACGCGAGGTTCGGCGCCCGCAGACCGGCGGCGTTCCACGCGAACGGCTCGAGCAGATCCGCCTCGAGGGCGACGACCTTGTCGAGTCCGGTCCGGACGGCATGGACGAGGTAGTCTTTTCTGCTCCCGAACGCGATGGTCACGGTTTCGCGCCCTTCGGTCAATACGATCTCGCCGGCCGGGGACGCGAGGCCGTAGGAGGCGAGATCGCCCGTATCCTCCCGCACGAACTCGTGAATGACGGCGTCGGTGAGGCGGCTGAGGTACGATTCGATCATGGGCCCGTTCGCCCGCGCCCGCCCGGGGGCGAGCAGCCAGCGCCCCGCTTCCCTGATGAGCGCGATCCGCTTCGAAGCCGAGCGGATCTCGACCCCGTCGACGGCGGCATGCCCCTCCGGGAGGAAGTTCTTGTCGCGAAGATGGAACAGCCCCTTGTTCATCAGGTTGCGCGTGAGCTCGCTCGAGAGCAGCACGCGCGGAGCGCTCCCCATGCGGACATAGCACTTCGCGCCGGCAGGAGTCGCATCGCCGACGAAGAGGGTGTCGGGCGCGGCGCCGCCCGCGCGGCGCACGATCAGCGTCGCGAACGGTCTTTCGAGCCCGTAGTCGGCGAA